>NZ_JAVWUP010000080.1:0-11124 GCF_036667095.1 Gordonibacter sp.
AGCGCCGGCCTGTCACGTCGGAGGTCGCGAGTTCGAGTCTCGTACATCCCGCCATTGAACTTAGAATCACCGGACCTTGTCCGGTGATTTTGCTTTTCTGCTCCCTCTCTGGAAGGTCCTCGGACAAAAGCGGGCTTATAAGCCTACAACGTGGGTCTCGTTACTAATCGTGATTACTTCGATATGGCTCGCTAAAATGAAATTCGCTCAGCGCAGAGAACCCCTCGCGTGCCAAAAATCGCCGCTGCGAAGCGGCCCCGGAGTAACGGGGGCGCACGAGGCTCCCCTGGTGGACTCCTCATGGGCGCGGGCATCGGGGCCGCGGAGCTCTTCGGCGGGACCGCTCTCGGCGGATGCGCGCCGAAGAACAAGGCCGACGCGGCGGCGAACGACGGCGCCAAGAGCGCGCAGGGGCCGCCCTGAGCGCCGAAGGGCCTTGGGACGAGGGAACCGACGTTCCGTGGTGGGCTCGGGCGCAGCGGGTGTCGCAGCGGCGCTCACGGCCGTCAGCGCTGGTCGATACGCATGGCGCTCACGGCCGTCAGCTCTGGTCGATACGCATGACAGAGAGGACGCGCAGCTCCTCGCTCGATTGGCACGGTGCCGCGTCGTGCTGCGATGACGGGCCGGAGGATGCTGCAACCACCGTAAAGCCAGAACCGCTGCCGCCCTCCCGAGCAGTGTTATACTCCTCGATGCTCGCCTGCAGCAACACATCAGGACGCAACGAACCGGTAGGCTTGGCCTCCAGCGAGAACGTGACCACCGAACCTGCAAGCTCCACGTCGCCCACGATGAAGTCGGGTACCTGCAGCACCTTCTCCTTCTTCTTGCGCACGACGGTGATCTCGTCGGGCAGGGGAAGCGCGGACGGCGCACACGACAGCAGCACCCGGTAGGTGCTCACCGGGTACGCCACCGAAGCGGCAGGTGCTCCGGCTTCGATATACTGGCAGCTTTTCACCATGAGGTCGGGGGTGCTCGCCGCCTGCAGCGCATCGAGTGCCTGCTCAGGAGGCACATAGCGCACGAGCTGCAAGTCGAATACCTCCCTCAAACCCCCGACCCCCACAGGCAGTGCAGCACCGAAGGCGATCTTCATATGCGGGGAGAACCCTTGGCTGATGGCGAAAGGCAGCCCCGCACGCCTCACCGCGCGTTCAAGCGCGCGGGCCACCTCCAAATGGGACAGCAGCGCCAAGCGCCCTTGCTTGCAGAACGTCGCCCGCAGGCGGAAGTTGCGAGGATCAGGCATCGTTGGCCTCCTGCCCGTCGGGATCGGCTCCCCCGCACGCTACCGCGCCTTCCAGCTCGGCTGCCGCAGCCTTGGAACTGCCGGCATCTACCGCACCGTCACGTCCCAGGGAATCTTGCGATACAAGGCCTTCCGGTCGCTCCTGCCCCGCACACGACGTACGAGGCGCTGCCAGCTCGTTCTCGGCATCGAGCGCGGGGCACGCGCCGCATGCGGAGCAGGCATCGAACGTGCAGTCGGGTGTAGTGCGCCCCTCCTCGGCAAGCCGCCGCTCGCGCGCGAGGAAGCGCGTCGAAACGCCGGTGGAGATGTGGTCCCAGGGCATCACGCGGCCAGGCAGGTAAGTCGCCTGCGCAATGGCCTGCGCTTCGATGCCTGCCTCAGCAGCCGCCTCGCGCCATGCTGTCTCGCTGAAGCACTCCGTCCAGGCATCGAAGCGCGCGCCACGCCTCCAGGCGGCCTCGATCCAAGCGGCAGCCTCGCGGCCGGCGCGGCTCATAACAGCCTCGATGGAGCTGGTCGCGGGGTCGTGCCAGTGCACATCCACAGCCCGGTACCTCACGCTGCGGCGCAAGATGCCCACACGGCGCAGTGCCTCCTCAGGCGGTATCTGACCATCCCACTGGAAGGGCGTCTGGGCCTTCGGTACGAACAAGGCGCACGAGATGCTCACGCGCACGTTGCCGCGCTGCTCGGGCGCTACGGCAGCCTTGGCACGGTCGTAGGCGCGCATCGCCAGGCTGGCAATGCCCTTGATGTCGTCGTCGGTCTCGGTGGGCAAGCCTATCATGAAGTACAGCTTACAGCGTCGCCATCCGGCCGCGAACGCCGCATCGAGTGCGCCGAACAGGTCGTCTTCGGTGACGTTCTTGTTGATGACGTCGCGCAGGCGTTGTGTTCCCGCCTCGGGGGCGAACGTCAGCCCGCCCTTCTTCTGCCCCGCCACCAGGCCCGCCATGCCCACGCCGAACGAGTCCAAGCGCTGGGACGGCACCGAGATACGCACGCCCTTGCCCTCGCCAGCGCGATTCAAGCGCGTGAGGATATCGGCGATCTGCGAATGGTCGGTTGAAGAAAGCGACGTCAAGCTAACCTCGTCGTAGCCCGTCTGGGCAAGACCGCACGTCACCGACTCGACCACGTTGTCGGCCGAGCGCTCGCGCACCGGGCGATACATCATGCCTGCTTGGCAGAAACGGCAGCCGCGGGAGCAGCCGCGCAAGATCTCGACGTTCAGGCGGTCGTGCACCACTTCGGTGAACGGCACCACGCACGGCTCCCAGCCGGAGCTCTCCGCAAAGCCGCGGAACAGGCACTTGTCGATGCGCACAGGCAGGCCCTCCTCGAGCGGCTCGATCCACGAGCCTGCCTCCTGGGCCTCGTCCTCTTCGCGCCAGCGGTACAGCGACGGCACGTACCAACCGGGCTCGCCGGCCAGCGCCCGCAGGATAGCGGCGCGCGTCGCACCCGCCTCGCGCAGGCGGCGGATGAGCGCCAGCCCTGCGGGCAGCGCTTCCTCGCCCTCTCCGATGTTAAAGGCATCGAAAAACGGGGCGTAGGGCTCGGGATTGTACGCACACGGGCCTCCGCCCAGCACCAGCGGATCGTCCTCGGCCCGTTGGACCGCATGCAGCGCGATGCCGGCGAGGTCGAGCGTCTCCAGCACGTTGGTGGCCGCCAGCTCATGGGGCAGCGTGATACCCACTGCATCGAACTCGGCAACCGGCGCGCAACTCTCGATAGAGAAGAGCGGCAGGTTCGCCTCTCTCATGATGTCGCAGAACTCAGGAGCCGGCAAGAATGCACGCTCGGCCGCCATGCTGTCCTGTGCGTTCACCGCGTTCACGAGAATGCGCACCGCCTGGTTCGCCTGACCCAGTTCGTAGGTGTCGGGGTATACCATGCAGAAGCGAAACGTCGCCTCGGGCTTGTAGATGCAGCCCCACTCGCGGTTGATGTAGCGCGCGGGACGTTCCGCGCGCCCAAGCAGCGCCTCCAGGCGCGGCCAGAGATCCGTCATCGGGTTCGACCTTCTTTCGTGAGGGGTGCGCGCTTAGCGTGCCGTGGGACGGGAGCTTTTGAGGTGCCCGCGCGCCGCATCGAAGACAGAGCGTGCCGTGGTCTTGGCCACGGTGCCCGCATCGACGCCAGCCGCCTGGGCTCCTGCCTGCACAACCGAGCTCGCGAACGGAACAGCGGCATCGGCGGCTGTACGGGCAGCGCCTTTGACCTTAGATGCAGCCGTACGCGCAGCACCAGCAAAGCGGCCTCCCGCCGAAGGAGCAACCGCAGGCATAGGAGCGCCCTCGCCACCCGTCATACACTCGCGGGTCTCTTCGGCCAACTCCACCGCCTTGTCGCGGGCACGGACCACCACGTTCGCCAAACCGGCGATATTGCCGCCCCCTTCGAAGTACTCGATGGCGGCACGGCCCATGGCCTGCGTACCCGAGTAGCCGATGGCGGCCTTGATGGCCCACCCCAGCGCCGGGATGATCGCAACAACCTGGCGGGCTACCGTACGCAAGGCGAACGCGCCGCCCACCACGGCGGCAAGTTCCTTCACGCGCTCGGCGCTCATGGGCTCGCCGTAGGCAGCTGCGATCTGCAGCAGCATCTTCGCCTGGTTCAGCGTCATGATGGGAAGGTCGGCTCCAGGAATGAACATGACCAAACCGATACCCGCATTCTGCACGGACGTGGCGTTCACAGCATCGACCGACAGCGGACGGCGCACGAACGGGAAGGCCAGCGCGAACGCCAAGCGCTTGGGACGGCAGGCCTCGACGACCCACTCGCCCATGCGGCGATCGAGCGATGTCGCAGCGCGTTCGTCCAGAAGGTAGGGCTCCTCAGCCGAAACGGCCTTGCCACCCGTACGGGCCGGCAACGCATGCGACGCACGTGCAGGGCTTTCGGGAGCGACGATATCGGCCTCCGGAATGGGATGGCCCTGAGCATCGGCGATCTGGGCAACCAGCGCGGGCATGGTTGTAGCCACCATGACCGGCACGCCCACCGCATGCAGCTGCCCTACATAGGACCCCACATCCGGGCAAAGCCCGGCAACGATCACGGCCATGTCGTCGCCCTCGAAGGGCGCGAACGGACGGCCGTCCAAATACAGCAGGGACACGCGTGCCGTAGGGCTTGCGCTGGCAAACGCGCTGCGCACCCGTGCGACAGAATCGCCGGGCGCAGTATCGTCGATATACACGCTCACTGAAAGGGGGGTTTTTCGTGCGTCGTCGATATTGGTGGCCTCGTCAATGACGGCCTTCACGTCAACGGGTAGTTGCATAGCTGCCCTTCTTCCCACTCGCACCGTTATGGGCCCACACCGAGCCGATAAGCCCCAGCATCGCGAAGTTCACGACCATGAACGACGACCCGTAGCTCATGAACGGCAGCGGTATGCCCGTGATGGGCATGAGCCCGCAGGTCATGCCAATGTTCTCAAGAATCTGAAACAGCCACATGCCCACCACGCACATCACAATGAGCAGGCCAAACAAATCGCCGGCCGTAGCAGCTATGCGGAAGCTTACCAAAACCAGGGAGAGGTAGAGGGCCAGCAGCACCGCTACACCGAAAAACCCGAGTTCTTCAGCCAGAACGCAAAAGATGAAGTCGGTGGGCGCCTCGGGCAAAATACCCAGCGCATGCTGGGAGCCCTGCAGGTACCCCTGTCCGAACAGCCCGCCCGATCCGATGGCTATTTGGGCCTGCTTGAGGTTGTAGCCGTCGCCCGTGGGGTCGGCATCGGGGTCCAAGAACACGAGCAGGCGGCTGCGCTGGTAATCCTTCAGCAGCTTGTACTCGCCCGACGAACCCTTGATGACCTCGTCGATTGCAAACACGCAGGCGATGGCGATAACGCCCGCCAGAAGCGTGAGCAGCAAAAACTTCGGCCGCGCGCCGCCGACAACCAACGCCACGGCAGCGATAAACAGATACACCAGGCCCGTGCCCAAGTCGGGTTGCGTCATGATGCACACGAAGGGGATCAGCATAATGCCGAGCGCTTTGAGATACTCGCGCGGGTCGTCCAGCTTGCCGCCGTAGCGCGCCACAACGCTGGCATCCAGCAGGATGACCGTGACCTTCGCAAACTCGCCCGGCTGTATCTGCGTACCGATGTTGATCCACGACTGGGCGCCTTTGGCCTCCACGCCGATAAGGGGCAGGTGGGGCGACAGGATGAGCACGACGTTCACGATAAGGAACAACGTGGTGAACTCCGAGAGCCTGCGATAGTCGAAACGCCAGATGACGATCATGACCACGAGCCCCGCCGCCACGCCGGCAAGCGAGCGGGAGAACGAGTAGTTCTCGTTGTTGCTCACGGCCGAATACACCACTATCAGCCCATAGCTGAGCAGCAGCGCGGCAACGATGATCAGTGGGAAATTCAAGGCAGGGAACCTGCGCGAACGCGTGGCGTCTACGACGGCCTTGTCCGGTGCCTTCACTGAGTTGATCTGCGGCGGCTGTGCCATAAGTCCCCCTTCCTAGTCTGTACGTCCCGAACTGCCCGAACCGGCCAGCTCTTGGGATTTTCCGGTAGAACCCGCGACAGCGCCCACATCGGCAAGCTCGCCTGAGTCGGCTGCCAACGCAGCGGCCAGTATTTCGGCACCCAGCGGCGCGCCAACGGCTGAACCGCCACCGCCCTGCTCCACTACACAGGCCACCACGTACTTGGGGTCGTCGATCGGCGCGTAGCAGGCGAAGAAAGCGTAGTCCTCCTTGTTGGCGACCTCGCCGGTACCCGTCTTGCAGGCGACCTTGGCGGGATCGAGGCCGAACCGGATAAGCGTCGCCGACGTATCGGCGTTATCGGTGGCCACGCCGTTCAGCGCATCGCGCACGATGGCTAGGTTCTCCGGCTTCACATCGGGTGTTCCGATAACCTGAGGCTCGAACGTGGCCGCCACGTCGCCTTCGGCGTTGCGAACCTCTTTGAGCAGGTGGGGCTTCATCAGGTCGCCCGTGGCAAGCGCGCCATAGGACACGGCAATCTGCAACGGCGTGACCAGCACGTCGCCCTGGCCGATGACCATGTTCGTCATATAGCCGCCCTTCCAGGCGCCCTCCATAGGATAGTCCTTGAAATGCTCGGCCCGCCACGCAGGCGTAGGCACGCGGCCCGCTTCCTCGGCTTCGAGATCGATGCCGCACGTCTTACCGAAACCGTACTTCTCGATCTCCTCCTGCATGGCCGTGTCGCTGAGACTTCCGCCTTGCGTTTTGCCTGCCTCGAAGAAGGCTTTGCCGATATCGTAGAACACAGTGTCGCATGACTGCACGATACCGCCGCGGAAGTCGATCGTGCCGTGCCCGTTGTGGTTCCAGCAGTCCTGCCAGTCCCCCGAGCCGAAGCCGTCCCACGAGCCGGTGCAGGTCCAGGTCTTCTTCGTATCGGCGAAGCCGTAGGCGAGCGCCGCCAGACCCGTGAACGCCTTGTAGGTGGAAGCTGCAGGATACCTGCCGGATATGGCGCGATTGAGCAGCGGCTCATACGATTCCTTGGTGCTGAACAAATCCCACGTCTCCTGCGAGATGCCGCCGATGAACGTCTCGGGCGAGAACGTGGGATAGCTGGACAGCGCCACGATGCCGCCGTCGCGCACATCCATGACCACCGCCGCGCCCGCACAGCCCTTGCCCGTGCCGATCGTGCCGTCTTTAGGGGCGATGAGCGCAGCCAAGGCCTTGTCAGCCACGTACTGCACCGGAGCCTTGAGGGTAAGGTACACATCCGAGCCACGTGTGGGCTGCGTCTCACTGGTTATCTCGATGACGTTGCCGTTCGTGTCGGCCACGACCGTCTGCAGCCCGTGGTCGCCGGCCAAAAGGTCGTCGTACCACTTTTCGATGCCGCCTTGGCCCACGTCGTCGCCCGAGGCGATCTTGCGCCCATCGACGACGTTCTTCATCTGGCCATCCGTGACCGGTCCCGTATACCCCACCGCATGGGCAGCCAGTGCCCCGTAAGGGTAGGAGCGCACGGTGCGCGTTTGAATGTACACATGGGGGAACGCCTCGGTGTGCTCGGAGATGAACGCCACGTCGCGCAGGCGCACGTCGCTCGCCACCACGCGCTGGCTCTGGGCCCCCGCCGTGGCATCCTGGATACGCTGGCGCACCACGTTGTACGGCACGCCCAGCACGGCGGACAGGCGCTGCACCACATCGCGGTCGTCGGCCACCGAGGCATCGGCCACCACAGTGAGCGAAGGGCGGTTCTTCACGATGGCCACGCCATCGGCATCGTAGATATAGCCGCGCGGCGCGGGCGTGTACATGGTGGTGTACTTGTTCTTCTGAGCCTCGCTTTTATAGGACTCCCCCGCCATCACCTGCATGCTCCACAGCCTTACCCCCAGCGAGCCGAAGATAGCGGCCGCCAACACACCCATGGCGGCAAAGCGCGAGGTCAAGCCTTCCGAAGGCGTCCTGGAGGAAGGCTGGGACGAGCTGACGCGCGGGGCTGCCATGCTTTTGCCCCCGGCGCGGCTTCCTGCTCCGAGCGTGGAATGCACGCCGACATTGCCGACAGAGCGCACGTCTTTCTTCTGACCTGCATAGGGCGTCTTCGTGCGGCCGCGAACAACGAATACCACAGCGATAACGGCAATGGCGACAACGAGCGCAACGGCTGCTGCGATAAGGGCTGCAATCATGGCAAACCCCCTAGCGCAAACGCGTCGTGCCGGGCTGGGCAGGTGCCGTAGCCGACAAGAGGCGCGCGGCGAACGGATAGAGGATAAGGCCGATGACGCAGTCATAGAGCGCGCAGGGCAGCGCACGATACAAAAACGCATCGAGCGCACCGGCATGGTAGCCGAGAGCGAGCAAGAACCCGCCGTGCAGCATCTCAATAGCCAAAGCAGACACCACGAAGATGAGCAGCGGCATGAACAGCGTGTCGTTGTCCAATGCGGCGAAAGCGCGCGATGCCGCAAATGCCACCAGCACCAGCAGAAACGCCATAGCGCCCACAGGACTGCCCGAGAACAGATCAAACGACAGCCCCAGCACAAAGGGCAGCACCGGCCCGGCCGTACCCGGCCGTACGATAGCCACCAAGAGCGCATAGACCATGACGAAGTTCGGCATAGCTGAGAACAGGGCGATATTAGGTGCAATGACGATCTGCGCAAGCACCGCAAGAACGGCGCCCACAACGACGGCAATGCTGTCGCGTGTCATGCTCATGCCCCACCGCCTCCTTGCGCATCGCCGGCGTTGCCCGTTGTCGTTCCTGACGACTGCCCATCCGACGAGTCGGCGGCAGCGCCCAGTCCCTTGACCACGATTACTTCCTCAAGCGCGCTCGTGGCATCGTTCGGCGACACCACGATACGGCCCGTTGCATTTCCCTTGCCCTGATCGACCCGCACGACCGTGCCGATGATCAAGCCGCGCACGTAGCTGCCGCCCAAGCCCGACGTCACAATGACGTCGCCGGGCTGCGGGGTGTTCGCCTCGTCAACGTTCTCTAGGTACAGCAGCCCTTCGAGCGAGCCGCGGACAATGCCCTCGCCGCGGTTGCTCTGGATCATAGCCGCCGCGCCGGACTGCGAGTCGGTGAGCAGGCGCACGTCGGACGTGTGATCGTAGGTGCGTACTACCTGACCAACCACACCTGAGGAACCCATGACGGTCATGCCGCTCTCGATACCGTCGTCTTTGCCCACGTCGATAGTCACCGTCTGGTTCCAAGCCTCGATACTGCGGCCCACCACGCGCGCCGTCACGCCGTCGATGGCGGACGAATCCTTCAGTTTGAGCAGTTTCTGCAAACGCTCGGCTTCCAGCTTATACTCGTCGGCCTGGGCCAGTCGCTTACGCAGTTCCTCGTTGCTCTCGCGCAGACCGGAAAGCGTCGATTCGTCAGCTGTGAAGTTCTCCAAGCCCTCGCCCGCGCTCGATGCGCCCGCATTGACGGCAGCACCGGCGAACTTGAACGGCGTTGCAAGACTGCCGACGACGCCCTGGACCGTATGCAGCGGCCCGTCCTCGCCTTCGCGCGCATAGAGCGTGACTAAGGCGAGCGAGGCCGCAAGCAATACGACGAGAAGCACCCGCCTAAGCGTTGCCGATCCGCTCTGTTGAAAGTTAAGGGCCATACGGAAAGGAAGCGGTCCTTACTTCGATCGCATGAGGGTCTGCTTGAGCGCCGTAGGCGTCTCGAGCACCTTGAGGCAACCCGTAACCACGTTGGTCAGCGCCGTCTCGCTTACCCATACCGGAATCTCCAGCTTGTCGGTAAGGTAGCGGTCGAGCCCCGCAAGCAGGCCACCGCCGCCGGTAAGCAGGATGCCGTTTTGGATGATGTCGCTGGCAAGGTCGGGGTTCGTCTTCTTGAACGTCTCCTTGATGTGCACGACCATTTCCTCGCAGGGGGCGATAAGCGCCGCGCGCACGTCCTCGGACTGGATGGTCACCTCTTTAGGCTGTTCGGTGATGACGTCCTGGCCGGAGATGATCATGTCGCGCTCGCGCCCGTCTTCGAAGGGCAGGATGGAGCCGATCTTGATCTTGATGATCTCGGCCGTGCGCTCGCCGATCTTGATGCCCAAAAGGTCGCGCAGGTGCGTGGAGATAGCCTCGTCCATACGGTTGCCCGCCAGACGCAGCGAAGAGGACGTGACGATGCCGCCCAGCGAGATGACAGCCACTTCCGTAGTGCCGCCGCCGATGTCCACGACCATCGAGCCAGTAGGCTCGGTAACGGGCAGGTCGGCACCCATGGCAGCCGCCATGGGCTCCTCGATGAGATAGGCCTGGCGTGCGCCCGCCTGGATGGACGCTTCGAACACCGCACGCTTCTCCACCGAAGTGGCTCCGCACGGGATGCAGATGACGATACGGGGCTTCGCCTGCCACGGGTACTTGCGCACCGCGGCCTTATTGATGAACGCCGACAGCATAGCCTCGGTCACGTCGTAGTCGGCGACCACGCCGTCTTTGAGCGGATGCTCGGCCGAGAACGCCTCCGGCGTATGGTTGATCATGTTCTTCGCCTCGTGGCCGACCGCGAGCACGCGGTGCGTAGCCTTCTCGATGGCGACGACCGAGGGCTCGTTGATGACGATACCCTCGCCCGTAATGGCGACCAGTGTATTGGCAGTTCCGAGATCGATGGCCATGTCCGTCGACATTTGGCCGGTCAGACCCGAAAAGGCATCTAAAAAGGACATAGAGGCAAACCCCTCGATTCGCGATTCCAAGTAAAGTCGCATTCTAGCACAGGCCCATACGCCCTATAGAAAATTCACGAGGGACACACCCCGGCCGGAGAAGCGCGCGAGGTTACACGAGCCGGTTTTTCAAAACGCAAGACGTCACGGACACTTTATGCCCGCTTTGACTGAACTTCCGAGATACTGCTTGTTGTAAACGTCCATTTTCGAGTATTCGCAGATGCGCTCAATGTGCCTGTATAGATATGCATTTCGTCAGCATACACGCCAGCCCTAAAAGACATGGCTCGGTCGAATGCTTCCGCGTCCATCATCACGCGTCCATCACCACAATAGAAGAGGAACCGTTCCTCGTGACATACAAGGGCTCTTGCGTGTTCTTCAATTCACGGATGAGTGCGGATTGATTGCGAGTAAACTCAGAAATCGACTTAACGGCAGGCATACGATTCTTCTTCCAAACAAGCCTCATGATACTATTTCAAAAACTTCAAAGGTGAGTTAACGATACATTTGCAAATTGAAGACGCCCAGAACCTTAGACGCACGAAGCCGGACAATGATGCGTCCGGCTTCAGTTGGAATACGTCAACAGCAAAGTTTAATGCACACTACAACTCAGGCAGGGATCGTAGGCGCGCACCAGCTTCTCGATCT
>NZ_JAVWUP010000081.1:0-10906 GCF_036667095.1 Gordonibacter sp.
GCCCAGCCAGCCCCCTGTGTTTTCTTAAGAGACCGGCGGCTGGGACCCCCGAGGAACCGGAGGCACTTTTGGGGCCCCCGGAGCCGCCGGGCTACCAGGAGCCGCCGGGCTACCAGGCGCAGCCGGACTGCCCGGAGCTGGTGGGGCAGCAGGAGAAGCCGCCATTTCCGCCTTACAGAAGGGACACTTCTTCAGCGTTACCCCACTCATACTCTGAATCGTCTTTCCACATTGAGGGCACACCGTACCCCCGCTCGCACTTGCCTCCGGTGGTCTAAAGCACACGATGGGTACCTCCTTTTGCTTAATTTGCTTCTTCTTGTTTTATGTCAAAGCTCCAGAAGGCACGGGATGGGTACCGTGACCCCTTCGGCAGCGCATTACATCATTGCGTTCAAAACACCACTCGGAGTCTTGTACACAAACTTCTTAGCAACGTAGTAAAAACCGTGCTCGCCCAGTATCCTTCGATTGGTGCCGAACTCTTCAGCCAACCCATCAGGGCTTTTCCCCTCAGCAAGAGCACCGTTCAAGTACTCCAATTGCTTTTTGCTGTCGTCAATAGCCAGGAATTCATCGAGCGTCATGTCATCCTCCTTTGAGAAAATTCGACTGTTACGGAAGGAAAATTGCCACCTGGTGATCAGCCGCGCTCGCCTTTTCGGCCAGCTCGCTCATCGGGCCCCAGTCCATACAGAACGCCAAGCAATGCTTGACGCACGCCGGCTTCTCGCCCGCGCTAACGCGCTCCTCGCACAAATCGCAGCGCGACGTTGGCACGGGAACGTAGCTCCAATCCCAGGCATCGTGGATGCCTTCGCCAATCTTGAAGGGGCCTTTCTCCAGCAGCTTTATGCCCCACTCGCCCTCTTTCAGCCCTTTTTCGCGCTTGCAGGCAACCTCGCAGGTGTGGCAACCAGAGCAGTACTTGTAGTCGATCAACAGACCGTATTTTTCACTCATTATCATTCCTCCAATCCGTCGAATCGCTTAGCCGTCGAGTCCGTCAACCTTAGTGATCTTGCACATCACGCACTTGAAGGGAGCGCCGAATCCAAGCTTTCCGATTTCCTTGTGAGGGATCAGGCTGTTGATGTTCGACTTGAACACGCCATACAAATTGGGAGCCTCGCCTTCCTGCTCCGGATACCACCAACCGTGACGGCAGTGCACCACACGAGGATCGATAGTCTCGACCAAGTGCGCCTTCTCGATGGCGCTGCCCAACTGGTTTTCAACCCGCACCCAGTCGCCATCTTCAATGCCGAACTGTGCTGCGGTAGCAGGGTTGATTTCGATGTCGGGATAGCGCTTGATCTCCCGCATCATCGGAATCTGGCGATGCTCGGAATGGAACGAGGTGTACTCGCGGGCACCCGTCGTCATGAGCAGCGGGAACTCTTCCGCGTCTTCAGGACGGCTAATCTGGTCCCATCGGGGCTGCTCGTAGTACGGCAGCGGGTCTTCGCCCCAGGCATCGAAGAGCGTGGAATACAGCTCGACCTTGCCCGTAACGGTATCGAAGCCCGGCTCGCCATCGGCGCGCAACATGCCCTTCTCGTACTTGCGATACGTATACTCCGGCTGATACAGGCACATATCGCGCAGACCGTCGAAATCGAAGTCGAACTCTTCGCCAACCTGCTGATTAAAGAAGTCGGCCGCATCTTCGAATGGCCAGCCATCCGGGTTGATAATCTTGCCCAACTCCATGCAGTGCTCGATATCGGAGCGGCACTCGCCAATTTGCAAAGCTTTGTTCATGGCACCCATGAAGGCAGGATTGCGGCCGTAGTGCGTCAGAACCAGGCCATCATGCTCGGCAAACGTGGAAAGCGGCAAGAACACATCGGCCAACGCCATAGCCGTCGGCGTCATAAACAGGTCTTGGATGACGTTAAAGTCCATCTTCAGCAGAGCCTTGTACCACCGCTCAGGCTGCGCGCAGCACGTGGGCGAAAGGATGTTGACGGAGTTAAACCACGCCATATGAAGCTCGTAGGGCTCTCCTGTTTCCAGCGTGTCCAGCGTGAGGTCGGGATGCGTCGAGCTCATAGCATTCGACACGGCCGGATAGTCGTTGGCACCGATGCGCTTAGCGTACAGCTCGTCGGAAATCTGGAAACGCGTGCTGAAGCGCCACGAACCGAACAGACCATGCGGAGGACCAAGCGTCAAACCACCAGGCACATCGATCATGCCGGTAAGCGCCGCCAATGCAATGATGGTATGGCCTGCCTGCACGCCATTGGGGTTCTGGTCAACCGGAAGGCCCCAGGCAAACGAAACCGGACGCGCCTTACCGATGGTGCGCGCAACCTCTTTAAGATCGTCGGCGCGAACCCACGTCAGCTCTTCAACGCGCTCGGGCGGGAACTCGGCAGCACGCTCGGCAAGCTCGTCGAAACCGAAGCACCAGTTCTCAACAAAGTCGTGATCGTAGAGGTCTTCCTGAATAATGACGTTAATGAGACCCAGTCCCAATGCAGCATCGGTGTTAGGCTTGAGCTGCAACGTCATATTGCCCTCAAACGCCCCCAACCAGGTAATGCGGGGGTCAATCATGATAACCCGCGTACCCATCTTCATCATGTCGAGGATAGCGTGGCCGAACATGCCGTCGCCGTTGGATGCTAGAGGCATCTTGCCCCAGCATACAATCCATTCCGGCAACTCAAATTCGGGATTGTTGTAGCGATCCTCGAAATACCCTGCAAAGTCAATTTCCGGATACCCCGCACCAAGGATGTAGTCGGTGATGGAGCAGCGCGGACCGTAGCAGGAGAAGCCGCTGTGGGGATAGCAGACGTTCGGCGTGCCGAGCGTTGCAAAACCGAGGGGATAATAGTAGAGCGATGCCTCACGACCCGTACCGCCGTACACGACGATAGATTCCGCACCGAAGTCTTGCTTGATCTCGGCAACTCTATCGGCGATCAGGTGATATGCCTCGTCAAGCGAGATCTGCTCCCACTTGTCTTTGCCGCGATCTTTAGGATCGCGCTTCATCGGGTGAATGATGCGCTCGGGACTATGGACGACCTCGGGAAGATCAAGACACCTAATACACAAGCGCCCCTGCGTTACCGGATGCTGCTCATCACCTTCGACATGCACCAATTTGCCGTCTTTGATGGTCAGCTTCATGCCGCATCCAACGGGATGGTCTCCCGGGGGTGACCATCCGCACGTCCTGACAATGTAAGAGCCGTCTTTGGCGACTTCTTTCCATCCTTTATCCATTGCCATAGCTTCAACCTCCTTCACTTCGCCCTGCATTGCCCTGGCTCCGTGCCTGTTCGCTTGGCATCTTGCGTCCAAAATGCGTCGAGTCCCTGTTTTCTATCCACCCGATGCGAAGAGCCCCTGGAAAACGATTCCCCTTAACCGTTTTCCGATTTTTGCTTTCGCCCTGGCGGAAACATGGAAGCACGTGAACCTGTATTGGTATAGTAGGAACGGCTCAAGGGATGACCCTCATAACGTGAGTTGTGTTTTGCTGTCTATTTGCATCATCCGCAAGAGGATGATTTGTATCATCCTGCGTATGGTTGAGGGGACTCAACAGCACCGGAGCACTCTGAAATTGAGTAGAATCAGGTATGAGCTTAATTGACGAGAAGAGTTTGCCACTGGCGAGTCCAGTCACGCTGCAAGGAGGCTTATGGGTATCAGAATCCCGCACATCAGCGTAAACGTTGATTTCGGTGAAAAATCAACTTCAGGGGAATTGAATATGCTGGCGGTTGGCTTCGGATTCTACCAGACATGGATATACTTCAGCTCCCCCATCCTCACGCGCCAAGCAGCGTCCCCCTACTTGGCGGATACGTTTCTGCTCACGCTGCTCGTCTTTGTGTGCAGTCTCTTTGTATTCGTCTTCTCTCGGCGAACTCTTTCGGGGCTCTACACCTCAAGACAAGCGCTAATCTGCGCTTCGGTGCTGACAAGCGCCGGCACGCTTATAGGCCTTGCTGGCGAAGCAACGGGGACCTTCGGCGATCCCCTCTCGCTTATCTCCGGATTTACCACGGGCATAGGCTCTGCTGCCCTGTTGTTGTTTTGGGGATGCGCGTTCTCGCGGCAAAACGCAACCACCATTATCGTCAACACCACGGTCGCCGTTATTCTCTCCACCCTTGCCTACACGTTCGCCTACAGCTACCTACCCGCACTCCTCGTCGGCATATTGGCAAGTCTGTGTCCTTTGGGGGGCGTTTTGTGTCTTTGGGCATCGACACCGAAATTCCAAGGATGCCAATCAAAAACATTGAAACCCTCTTCAGCGGGAAGCCTGTATCCGTTCTTCGTTTTCCGACTAGGCATCCCCATGGTACTGTTCGGCTTCGCCCTGGGTTATTTCCGCGAAACATCGCTACAGATCGTGCTCGCCTCCCAAGAAGCAGGGCTGGAATTGTTCCTGTTCGCCTTTGCGGGTATCCTCTCGCTCTTTGTTTTCACCTTGGTTTCCGTCTTCGATAAAAGCGTGCGCTGGGATTTTCCGCTTCAGGCGCTCATACCCCTCATCGCCATCGC
Source organism: Gordonibacter sp. (assembly GCF_036667095.1). Taxonomy (NCBI): domain Bacteria; kingdom Bacillati; phylum Actinomycetota; class Coriobacteriia; order Eggerthellales; family Eggerthellaceae; genus Gordonibacter; species Gordonibacter sp. The sequence continues at coordinate 4,537 of NZ_JAVWUP010000081.1, forward strand.
TATCTTCGTTTTACCTCTTGCGAAGATAAGTGATTCCACGTTTGCGAAGCTTGTTCTCTTCACCTCTTTCATATGCTTCGAAGCGCTGCTCTGGACACTGCTGTGCAGACTCTCGAAGTCTTTCCAGCTTTCCCCTATCTCGATTTTCGGAATAGGCCGCGGCTGCCTGGTTATCGGCACCATGCTGGGTATAGCCTATTCTGCCAACCTCGATTTCCTCAGCGAACGGCTCCCTTTCGGCGTGCCGAGCGGGGCGGTGCTGGTGCTGACCGCCATGCTTGTCGCCTGGTCGATATCTCCCCACGAGAAGGAGATACGGGAATCAGCGTCCGAACGCACCGACCACGGCAACGATGACGCTTTCGCGGTTGATACCTCCTCAAACAGCGCCCAACGGAAAAGCGAATCCGCCCAACAACTGGCCCATCGGGCAGCCTTCATCAAGCGAAGCGAGGCTGTTGCCAACCGATACCTGCTCTCACAAAGGGAGCGCGAGGTGCTCTTCTTTTTGGGCAAGGGGTACAATGCGGCACGCATTCAGGAGGAGCTCTACATTTCGGAGGGCACCGCGAAAACCCACATCCACCATATCTACCGCAAGCTCGATATCCACACCCAACAAGAACTTATCAATATGATCGACGAGGAAGAGCTGCCGTCGTAAACGAAACGTACCCGCTGGGCACGTCCTTCGGCCACGCTGCGCAGAAGGTAAGTTGCCTCGCATACGACAACACGGGCTATTCATCCTGCGTGAACTCTGCCCCACGCCCGTTTCAGCATGCGTTGATGTACTCGAGCTGCCCATCACCGATTACGAAGATGGCGTGCAGATAGAAGCTGCCCGGGCAAACGGGTGCGAACTCATCGTGACGAGAAACCTACGCGACTTCGAAGACTCGTCAGTCCCGCTCATCGACCTCGCCGGGTTCCTAGCGCTGCAGACGTTCGGCGCGCTCCCAAAGACCCGACTTGCCGCCCTCTTTCTTCAGCAGGCGCACGTCTTGTATCTCCATGCCGCGATCCACCGCCTTGCACATGTCGTATACCGTGAGGCACGCCACGCTCGCAGCCATGAGGGCCTCCATCTCGATGCCCGTCTTGCCGGTGACGCCGCAGGTGCACCTCACGTGGATACCCACGAGGGCGTCGTCGCGCTCGCCGGCCTCCACCGGCACGCACTCCACTTTCGCCTTCGTGATGTTCAGCGGGTGACACATGGGGATGAGGTCGCTCGTGCGCTTCGAGGCCATGACGCCGGCTACGCGGGCGCAGGCCAGCACATCGCCTTTAGCGGCTTTGCCCTCGGTGATAAGCGCAAGCGTTTCAGGCTGCATACTGATGAAGCCCTCGGCCACGGCCACGCGCTCGGTGTCGGCTTTCTGCGACACGTCCACCATGCGCACGGCACCCTTCTCGTCGATATGGGTGAGTTGCTGGTCGGTCATGGGTTTCTCCTTGGCTCGGGTCTCACAGGTTCAAAGGTCGCGGGTTGGCGCAGTAAGTCAGCCGCCTATCTGGCTCATGCCGCGCTCGGTTCCTACTTTGTCATGGTGCTCGTCGGGCTTGGCATGCAGCGCCTGGGCGAACACGGCACGGGCCGCCTCTTCGTCGCCGGCGCGCAGCGCGCAGCGCAAGTCGTACTCGTCGTCCGAGAACAAGCAGGGGCGCAGCTTGCCGTCGGCCGTCAGGCGCAAGCGGTTGCACTCGCTGCAGAAGTGGCGGGACAAGGGCGAGATGAACCCGACCGTGCCCTGCGCGCCCGGGAACTCGAAGTAGCGCGCCGGACCCCAGCCGAGCGGACTGTCTTTCCCAGCCGCCACCAGCTCGTCCATACCAGCGGCACGTGCGCGCTCGTTGATGATGCCGAGCAGCTCCTCGCTGGGCACGACGTCCTGCTTGCCCCAGCCGCAGCCGTCCGTACCCGAACTCTCGCCCACGGGCATGTACTCAATAAAGCGCACATGCAGCGGCCGGTCAAGGGACAGCTTCGCGAACGCTAGGTAGTCCTGATCCAGGCTGCGCACGGCAACGGCGTTGATCTTCACCGGATTGAAGCCCACCTCAAGCGCCGCTTCGATGCCGTCAAGCGTCTGTCCGAGCGCACCACAGCGCGTGATCTGGCGAAACTGCGCCTCGTCAAGCGTATCCAGCGAGATATTCACACGCGCGAGTCCTGCAGCCTTCAGATCGCCCGCCATCTGCGGCAACAACACGCCGTTCGTGGTCATAGACACGTTCTCGATACCCGGCACGTCCGCGATAGAGCGCACCAGATCGACGACGCCCTTGCGCACCAACGGCTCGCCGCCGGTAAGACGGATGCTGCGGATACCCATACCGGCAGCCACGCGCACCGCCCGCTCGATCTCCTCGATGCGCAGGATGTCGTCGTGGGCAAGCTGGCTTACTCCTTCTTCAGGCATGCAGTAGATGCAGCGGAAGTTGCAGCGATCGGTCAGCGATATCCTCAAATAGTCGATTACTCGACCGTGGCTGTCTTTCATGGCCCTTCCCTTCTCCTTTGAGGATATATTATAGGGCATCGTCCATCAGTTGCGTGGCGCAATCTGTGAGACAGTGGCTGAAGCCCGGGTCGTGCGCGAAACACCCTCGCCGGCACGCCCCTACCGCGACACCAGGTACACCTTGTCGGGGGGGATATGCACCCACAGCTCGTCGCCTTCGCAGGGCAGCTCGCCGGGAGCCGCCCTCAGCTTGTCGACGCGCCAGAACAGGTGCTGGTGCAGGTACTTCATCTCGTCTTCCTCGGCACTGACCGTCGGAGCCTCGTCTTGGGCACGGTCGAGGAATCCCAGCAGCACGGTGCGGTCGAAACGCGAGTCGCTGATACGATCGACGCGCATGCGGTAGCAGTTCGGCCCCGGACCGTCGGCCCGCTCGAGGAAGAAGGCGCGCACGCCCAGGTGCGTCACATCGCCCGGCACCTCCTGCGCCGTCTCCACCTCCACCCCCCACTTCGGCAAACGTACGCGATGCGAGTCGGCAAAGACGGCGGGGGTGGCGTTCTTGCAGCCCGACAGCTTCACGCCAGCAAGCGATTGCGGGCGGTTCACCAGGTCGTCGCCCGTTCCCGTCTCCATGATGCGCCCCGCCTCCACCACGGCGATGCGGTCGCAGAAACGCAGCGCCTCGTCGATGTCGTGGCTGACGTAGAGCACGGTGCCGTCGTAGGCCTCGAACAGGCTGACTAGGTTCTGCTCTAGCACGCCTTTCAAGTGGGCGTCCAGCGCGCTGAACGGCTCGTCCAGCATGAGGATGCCAGGGCGCGCGGCCAGCATGCGGGCCAGCGCCACGCGCTGCTGTTGCCCGCCGGAGAGCTGCGCAGGATAGCGCCCGTCGAAGCTCTCCAGGCCGAAGCGCTTGAGCTCGGCAGCGACGATGCCGTCGCGATCGCCACGGGCCACGTCGCGCCCGATACCCGCACCCACGTTCTCGGCGACGGTCAGGTTCGGGAACAGCATGTAGTTCTGGAACAGCAGCGCCGTCTTGCGCTGCTGCGGCTTCACGTTAATGCGCTGCTCGGAGTCGAAGAACACCTGCCCGTTCACTACGATGCGCCCCTCGTCAGGCGTCTCGATGCCCGCGATGCAGCGCATGGTCAGGCTCTTCCCGCACCCCGACGCCCCGAGGAACCCCAGCGTCTCGGCCTCAGCCGAAAAATCCACGTCCAACGTGAACGACGAGAACCGCTTGCGTACGTTAACTTCCAGGCTCATCCTTCTACCCCCCGGCGGTACTTCGTCGTGCGCCTGCCCCATAAGTTGATGAACAGGATGACCACGAAGCTGAACACCATGATGACGACGGTCCAGAAAATGGCCACGTCGATGTTGCCGTTCATCCATTCGAAGTAGATGGCGATGGGCACGGTACGCGTGATGCCCAGGTAGTTGCCCGCCAAAAACAGCGTCGCGCCGAACTCGCCCAGCGCGCGCGCAAACGAGAGCACGGTGCCCGCCGCGATGGAGCTCCACGACAACGGCAGCATCAGCTTGAAGAATATCTTTCCGTTGCTCCAGCCCAACGTGCGGGCGGCATCCAGCATGTTCGGGTCCAGATTCTCGAACGCGCCGCGCGCGCTGCGATACATCAGCGGGAATGCCACGACCACCGCCGCGAGCACTGTGGCCTGCCAGCTGAAGATAAGCGGGAAGCCGATATCCATGAACCACTGGCCCACCGGCGTATTCTTGCCGAACGCTAGCAGCAACAGAAAGCCGCACACGGTCGGCGGCAACACCATGGGAATGGTGAAGATGGAGTCGGCAACATCCTGGGCCCGCGCAGGAATGCGCAGGCTGAAGTACGCAGCCGCAAGACCGAGGATGAAGATGAACACGATAGCCGTAAGCGTGGTTTTCAGGGTGACCCACAAAGGACTCAGGTCAATGCCTGCGAGAAATGCCACAAAAGCGTCGATGCCCGTCGGCGCTGCGACTACTTGCACGTCCGCGGCAGGAGCCAACATACCGAAGTCGGCATGGTCGAGTTTCAAGTGCGCAGGGTTGTCGGTATCGGTAATGTCGGAGCCGTCCTCGCCGATAACCGTGGCGTAATACTGACCCGTTTTCAGCTCCTGGTCGAACTTGAACACAACGCCCTTGTACGTCACGACCGGCTCGCTGGAGAATATCCAGTTGTCCTGGCGCGACAGCACCGAGCCGCCTTTTGCATTCGCGGCATCTAGGGCAATGAGCAGGCTCTTGAAATACGTCTGGTCCTCCGACGAGGCCTTGTCGAAGCCGACCGCCTGGGCAACCTCAGGCGGCACGTAGACGACGACGCAGGTATCGGCGACGATTGCAGCCACGCTACCCGGCGCATTGCTTGCATAGTAGCGGTAGCCTGCGTACCTGTCGCCCACCTCACTGTTGCTGCCCACCTGGGCACGAGAGAAACCCGCCAGAGCAAACGGACTGCCTGCGAGCGTTGCGGAAGCCCCTTGCGCATCCACGAGCACCTCGCCGTCGGCGACCGTGCCGTCTTGGGCCGCAGCGATGCCTGACGCCGGAGCGCCTGCCGAAGGGTTCGGCACCGTCGCATCGCCCTCGTCGTCACCCGTGGCAAACGCGGCACCCGGCAAGCAGGCGAGCACGAGCAGCGCACAGACGGCTAAGACGCACGCCCGAAGCACGAGGGCGCACGCCGACTGCGGCGGTGTTTCAGCTCTGTTGGCAAGATCGGTCCCCATGACCATCCCTATCGCACGGAAAGGATGGGCGGCAAGCGCGCCCATCCTTTTTTCGCATATCGTACCTTATGTTGAACGCATTCGAGCCTAGGAAACCAGTTCGAAGCCCCACTCCTGCCACGTCTTGATGGCTTGCGGATCGGTGGTCGCCCAATCGAGGAAGTCGGATGCTGCCTTGGCCTGCTTGGAATCCTTGCAGACGGCAGCAGGATAGACGATGTTCTTGTGCGTGTCGGCCGGCACGGTGCCGACCACTTTGACACCGCCGAAGCGGTACACGTCGGAGCTATACACAAACGCCACGTCCACCGCGCCGGACTGGACCTGCTTGCATACGTTGCCCACCGAGCTTTGCAGGTTCACCTTGCCCGCCAGCGGCGTGCCGTCGTAGCTGCCGCCCGCACCGGTAATGTCCTTGCCGGTCTTGCCGGTGGCATCCACATAACAACCTACGGTAGAAAGCGCCTGGTTGGCGTAGTTGCCAGCCGGAACGGAGTCGTCGCCGATACCTACCGTGTAGGCACCTGAAGCAATGTCGTCGAGCGTCAGCTCTTTGCCAGCCAGCTCAGCGTTCTCGCCCACAACCATGACCAGGTCGTTTTTGAACATGTCGAAGCGTGTGGCCTGATCGACATAACCCTTCTCTACGGCCTCGTCCATCTTGCCCTTGGAGGCCGAGATAAGCACGTCGGCGTAAGCACCGCCCGCCAGCTGCTCGTTCAGCTCGCCGGAGGACAGGTACTGCGTGTCCTTGAACGTGACCCAGCTATGATCCTTCGCGTAGAGTTGCTGCACGGCATCCATGGCCTTCGACAGCGAGTTCGCAGCGAACAGCTGTAGCTCGACAGCCTCGTGCTGCTCGGTTTTGACCGGCTCCGGAGTTTGCTGCGGCTCGGATTTCTTCTCGGGCGACGAGCAGCCTGCCAGTGCGAATGCGCCCACGAGGGCAAACGCGCACACGGCCGCTAGTACCATGCGGATATGCTTCTTCATTAAGGTGTCCCTTCCCTGGCTTTCTCGATAACCCGAATCACGTCACGCGAGCACATCCCTAAAACTCAGCTCTCAACGGTCGAGTGAGTTTTATATTATTCTTTTTACAGTATATAGTCAATCAGAAATATCGCTTACGAACTCTTATCAAGACAGAGATTC
>NZ_JAVWUP010000082.1:0-10807 GCF_036667095.1 Gordonibacter sp.
AAAGTATCAGCTACTGCAGCATCAATGTGAAGATGGGGATTATTGATCGCTTACGAATCACGCTCAAACATCAGGAGTCATGCCGAGAGAATGCGCAGGTAAGAGACTTCATTGTTTATTGTTTAAGCGCAATCGAGCCAGTTTAAAGCTAGCTTCGTCGTTCGATTAAACCAATCGATTTCATCCTCAGCTTCATCAGCGAGCTTATGAACGCTTTCAACCAGCCTCTTAATCTGATTGGGCTCAGGGACGTAGTCGGCTTTTCTACTATCAAGAACCATCTTTACAAAAGTATCGAGCTCGAGTGGGATGATATTCGTTTTGCCTCCATACAAACGAACTGAAGTGTGCTGCAAAGTATAGAAGTGAGCAATAGTTGCGTCGCTAATCGAAGGGGCAATGAAAAAACAGAAGGTTGGCTTGCCTGTCGTCGCTTTCACTTTTCCAACATGACGTGCAACGGGCTCTCCTTCGTTGTCATATTGCTTCTGACCAGACTGGAGAGTGACCTCGACATTAAGCATAAAGTCACCGTAATCGCATACAATATCAGACATGTTTCCAGACGCCGTCGATAGCGGCATACCCAGATCGTCAAAATTCAAATTCGCATGTATGTTTCCACCGTCAATCATTGTCATAGCGCGCCAAGCATTCCATTCAAACATAAGCGGACGATCATAATAAGAATCGCGATTAGGAATCTGACTGAAGACCTTAATGATGTCGTCGAATTGGTCGTAATCTTTTATTGCTATAGTCTGAGATTCGATAATCTCTTCTTTCTTCCTGTCGAGAAGATCGTGCTGAATGTCCTTTAACTCGATTACCGATAAATTTTCAAGCTTAACGCTCGAATCGAGGGAATTTACTATACTTTTGAGATTGCCGATGTCATCCGAATATAGTTGTGGGATCTCTGGATTGTAGAGGTATTTTTTATAGTTCTTACGATTATCGACATATATTGGTTCTCTACTCACTGTTTTCAATATGAAGTCAATTTCTTCAGTTTTGTCAGCTGAGATTGAAAGAGAGCGGCCTGATTGAGAAATCATTACAAATCCAGTAGCTCGTAGATAGCGAAAACAGGCGTCCGTATAATCACGTAAGTTTCTTCTTTTTGTCAAGATAAAGTTCTTTGCACTTTTGTCATCAGATTCCCGCGTGCGCATATCGTGATTTAAAAACTCTTCAGAATAGATTTCGCGAATTGTACGCTCTGATTCTTCTGAAAAGAACTGTTTGTACGAACCTTTATGCAGGGCTTTGTCTTTCCTGAATTGATTAATTTTCTCAACGATGGATTCGAATTTCTGATAATTCGTCAACTGCATACCAAAGAGCTGAATCTCATCAAATGATACAGATCCGAGAGTACGAATAAGCCTTATGATTTCCAAGTAAGGTTTAATCCAAAAATCAACATCCTTATTGCGTGGAATTGTATGAAATGGCGAAGGAAGCTGAAACTTTAGCAACTGACGAAGCAACGGCTCCTCTATATGCTTTGAGGATATGAGCGTTTTTCCTGCATCCGTCAACTTTATTTCTGGACTTAAATCTACAAAACCAAGAGCTTTCGGGGAACGATTAATCCTGTCTCGTGCGGAAAACGCAGGATCTTTTAACTCCTTTGAGCCTTGGTAAAAATCCTGGTCAAACAGAATATACATGTAGTCCGTTTGAGTATCTTTATTCCATGGCTGCCCTTCTAAGTTATCTGTCAGAAGTTCAATTTCGGGTAGCATACGTAGCGGGGTTCTAGGCGAAGTAGTGAAGAATAGCGTTTTACCTTTGATAGCTGCCATACAATTTCTCTTTCTATGCCCTATTAGAAACTAAAATATGTTGACTTCCAGCCTTGAAGCGGTTGCGAATATTTACCGCATATGATTTTGCGTATTCATGCACGATATTGCGACCGTATAGACGCTCTGTAAGGTCAGTTTTTCCAATAACAAGCAAAGCCTCACAAGGAAGATCAAAAAACGCCGACGCAAGCCGCTCATGCTCTTCTTCAGAAAAAGATCCGCCTAGCTCTGGATTCCCGTAATCGGAAAAAACGCAGTCATATGGGGGGTCAAGAAACACGAAATCATTTGGGGAGCAAAGATCAAATATCTTTTGATAGTCACCACAAAATAGTTGCGTTCTTTTAAGTAACTCAGAATGAGATTCGGTAACCCCAGAAACATTTAAGTGTTTATAGCGGCCATAAGGGACGTTGTACTCACCGCTTTTGTTGTAGCGAATCATTCCGGAATAGGCAGTTTTATTAATGTAGAAATAGAGCGCGGCCCAAGAGTATTTTGGAGCTTTTAAACCGTTAAACATGTCCCTAATCTGATAATAAACGTCCTCATTCGCATCTAGGACTCTTTCGTCAGGGAATTTCGCCTTCAACTCATCAAATGCTTTTCTATTTGCCTCATATTCACCGTGCAAAAGAGCCAAATCAGCTGCTACTGTATCAAAATCATCTCTAACGCCTGCATAAAAGCGCATCAGGCCGGCATTAAGGTCATTAATGATTGATTCTTTAGGCTGCAAATCAAAATATAAAGCACCTCCACCGAAAAAAGGCTCAACATACTTATCATATTTTTCAGGGATATACTGTTTGATCTGGGAAAGCTCGCGTTGTTTGCCGCCACGGTACTTAAGCATTGGCTTCATCGGGCCTCCTCATTTTCAGATATACATACAATTGATTCATTCTAATGGAATAGAAGCGTCTAGACTAAAGAAATTCGCTAAAACCTAAATGTATTCGGCGGTCAACCATCAATCCAGATAAAGTGATTACTGAACCTTGGCGTTTTGCTCATTCAAATCGTGTAATCGCTGCTCGGACAAGCCCTCCGGGTATGCATCCTTGTAGGCGTTCAACTCGTTGCACGTGCGGGCTAGCTCGGCCTCGGTGGCATCAAGCTTGCTTTGAAACTCCTCGGTGTAGGTGATTTTCACTTCGCCGGTGACAATCGGAAGGAAGCGCCAGCCTGCAAACATGATAAGCAGACAGGTTCCAACTATGACCGTGCATGCTGCAACCTTGCCGATAAGACTCAGCTGATGCCGGCGGTCAAGCGTTCGCGCGCGTTGTTCGCGCTCTTCGGCAGCTTTGACGGACTTTTCGATTACCATTGCGGCCTTCGCCGCTGATTCCTCGATCTGGGCGGTGACAATGTCGGAAGCCTCGCCCAGGCGCGCTTGAGCGTTTTCGATGATGCTATTTGCGCCAGTGGGTATCACTTCGACAAGGCGACGTTCCGTGGCCTGCTTAACCACGAATACAATGCGCTCATCGATCTTTTCAACGGTTTGTAGACCATTGGCAGCATCCTTCGCGGCTTCAGCAGCCGTTTCGGTTGCTGCCTTTATCGCATCTACAAGCTCGCTGTAGGCCTGCATCTGCTTTTCGGTATTGTGCGCCTGCTCAAGCACCGCCTCAGCCATGCGGGCTTCGATTGGCGTGCCCTTACCTGATTTCGTGACACTATCTAGGGCTTTTGCCTTTGTGGTCTGCGGAACCATCTGTTCAGGCGTGATTTCGTTTACCATGGGATTTCCTCCTAACGCGACATATCATGTGACTGCGATTGCTCATAGGCGCGTTGTTGGCTGTGATGGCTGGTATCCCCGTAAGAGTACGAGGAGCGCCTAGCCTCTGCAGCTGCGGCCATCTGCGCGGGTGTCGGCACGGCGTGCCTGTTCATGGCAGCCTTCGCCGAGGCGTGGAACTCGCGCGTCGTCTGCTGGCAGCGCATGCGCTCCACCAGGGTTTCCGCCTTCGGCATCTCGAAGCGCGGGAATACCTTGCGGTTCATGCCGTCGCATTTGCGCGCGAGCTTCTCGTAGTCGCCCAACGCCTCGCGGCATCGCTTGTCGTAGGCCTGCATCTCTGCCCGCATTTCGTTACCCTGCACCATTTCGCCGCGCATGACGCTGGCAAGCTGGTGCAGCTCCTCAAGGTTGCGCAGCTCAAGGATGTTGTCCCCGAAGCGCTGGACGATGCTGCCGAGCGCCAGGTGGCTATCCAGCTTGTCGGCGCGGACGCTGCGGGTCGGGTTATCGCGGTCGGTTAGGTATACGAGGTCGTTCTCGATGGTTACGTCAATGTCGGCCTTGTCCAGGCACTCGGCAAATTCCGCTGGCGTCGTAGACAAATCCAATGCTTGCAAGGCCATGTCGCGAACTGCAAATTTCCAGCAGCGAACGCCACGAAGCGTCATGCCGCGCTCAGCCTGGGTGATTTGCTTCTCCTGGCTGCTCATCAAGCGCTTGCCGGGCTCGTAATCCGATTGCACGGACAGGCCCAGTTCCTTGCCGATACGCTGCAGCGAGTTGTGGATATCACGCACCTTCTCTCCCTCGATGACCACCTTGCGGCCTGTTTCCAAGTCCACGCTGTTCACCACCACATGCGCATGGATGATGCCGGGCTTGCCGTTGGCTTTGCGCTCCTTGTTGTCGTCATGCAGCACGATTGCCGCTTCCGCATTGGGGAAGTTCTCGGCCAGCCAGCGCAGGGCCAGATCTTTCACCTGGGCCTGCGTGGCGTGGTCGGCCGCATCGGGGCTGATGATGAACTCGCGGTAGTTGACGCATCCGATCAGCTTGTAAAGCGCGCGGGTGCGATCCATCTCCGCATCCCAGTGCTTCTCATCGACAATGTTCACGCAGATGCGTTCCAGGTGGCGGTCCTCGTTTTCAAGGTACTTGCGGCGTGCGCCGCAGGTTGCGTGGTGGCCGCCCTGCTTGAATGTCAGAGTCTTAACGGTTGGCATCGCGAGCTCCTTTCATTGCATCGATAACGCCTGCCACATCGGCCAGCGTCGTTGCCACGGCGGCTCCGTAGCGGCGCACCGCGTCGATGTCGGCGGGGTCTTGCTTGCGGGAATTGGCCGCAAGCGCAATCTGGTTGAGGTTCACGCCTTGGCGCTTCAGCTCGCGATAGATCGCCGCGAGCAGGTTGGCGTCTGACACGAAGACGTGCGCGGGGTCGGTGACGAGGCGGCGTACGTACTCGCTTTCCGTGACGCCTGCCTTGGCTGCGTGGCGGGCAAGTAAGGCGGCTTCCGTTTCGGTGAAGCGGAAGTTCTTGCGAACATCATGGGCTTTGCTCACAGCCACCACCCCGCGATCCAATACTCGCGGGTTTGGTGGTGGCAACGGAGGGACCCACGTCGCGAAGCGGCGCGGTAGCCTAACGTTACGGGGGTGTTGGGGGCAAGCCCCCGACCAAGGTGACTGCGTATGGGAGAAACGTGGCGAAGACGCGTTTCGTACATACGAAGTCGTTCCTTGCACCCATGGACAGGGCGCGCATGCAACCGAATCCATGAGGGTGAGTGAAGCGAGAGCGCGCCAGTCGGAAAAGGGTGCCAGTGGCACGTTGGCCTGCATGCTCGCGAGAGCGAAGCCGTAGTGATGGCGACCTATAGGGAGCCATCGAACGAAGGTGCAGCGGGCGTTTCCAGCGCGAAGCGACGGTGCCCTCTGGAAGCCGTCGAGCGAAACGCTGGGATAGCGCCCGGCTGCAAGCCGGGCGCTATCGAACGCCCCATAGCGTGAAGGCTGTGAAGGGAAAAAGATATAGGGTTATTTGCCTTCACAGCCTTCACAATCCGTGATGAGGCCAAGCACAATGATGTTGCCGCTGCGCGTGTACTCGCGCGCATAAGAGACTCCTTCGCCCAAAAGATATGTGCGATATTGCGCAAGGTACTTGCCCAAAACTGCGGGCTTCACCGAATCTAGGCCCACGGCTTCCACCAACTCTGCGGCGTTGCCTGTCCAGCCAGCATTGGTTGCCTTGATGAATTGGCAGACGGATAGCACGGCTTGGGGCACGCTCTCACGCTCGCGCTCTTCGGCATCGAGCTTCTCTATGACGGCCCAATGGTGGCTGCTGAATTGCAGCTTGAGGGTGACGGATTCGATATCGCGTCCCGTAGCGTTGAGCACGACGGTACGGGGAGCCTTGAGGTCTTTCGTCAGCACGAACATGCCGTCGCTTGCGCCCTGCAGCGCCGTGCTACCTAGCAGGTTCCTGAAAGGATCGTCGTACCTCTGCTTGCTGTTATGATGGACTACCACGATGCTGATATCGTTTTCGTCGGCAAAATTCTTGAGACTCATGAGCTCTTCATACTCGTTGATGTAGCTGCCATCGTTACCTAGGCTGCGGACTCTCTGATACGTGTCGATTATGATGAGCTTGGCGTTCTCGTTTTCAGCCACGTGTTCGGTCAGCATATCGATGCGTCCGTTATCAAGGCGCGGTGCGCTCGTTGTGATCTTCACGTCCCCGCATACTTCATCGGTTAGCTCCCAAAGACGATCCTGAAGGCGGCGCTTGGTGTCCTCGAGGCTGAGATAAAGTGGCTCGCAACGATTGGTCTTGTAGCCCCAGAAATCCTGACCATGCGCTACCTCGAGCGCCATGTCGTACACAAGCCAGCTTTTGCTGATCTTAGAGTCGCCGCCAAAGATGTGGAGCCCCGTGCCTAGAAGTCCTTCTATTACCCAAGGCACGTCAGGAATCACCTCGAACATAAGCTCCTTGGCGCTGATTAGGTCAAATCCCGCCATCCTACACCGCTTTCCAATAAGGTTGCGGTGGCGCGGGAGCGGGTTCCGCGAGGACGACGCTCCAGCGACCGCGGATATCAGCCTCGACGCTCAGCTCAAGCGATGCAGCTAGCGCATCAATTTGTCATTGACGTTGAACAGATAACGCGCAAGCTCTTCTTCGCCCGGCCACTGCTCGAAACCATGACGTCGCAGCAACTTTTCTTCTTTATAGATATCAGAAAAAGATGAATCGTAAGACATGGGTTTACCTCCAGTCATGCTTATTAATCACGCGACATCTGATTGATGCTTCGTGCTTCGTTTTCTGTGTCTGATAGCGTTTCTTCCACACCTAAAGCTACAAACGTAGCGCCCAAGACTTCCAAAACCTCAACAAGCTCAACGGGCATATCCTTAGCGCACTTAATGCGGCGAAGTTCGCGATAGATCTGGTTAACTTGCTTGGAGATGTTTTCTGCAGGCGGCTGCTGGGCTTTACGGTGACTTCTTTTTGCAGCAAGCGACTTGCGCAGTACTCTTGCTTCGATAACCCGCTTAGGGCAACGAAGGCATCAATCTGCGCAGCTTCTTCCTCTGATACGCGAAAAGCCACCGTGCGGTTACGCCGACGCCCCGCCCTGTCAACAATCTTCTGGCTCACAAGCGCTCACTTCCTTCTATTTCTAGACGATTGGCAATACTGGATTTCTTCTCGGGGAACAGATGTGCATAGCGGTATGTGATGTCGATTGACTCATACCCAAGCCTGTCAGCGATAGCAAGTACGCCGAAGCCCATTTCGATAAGCAGTGATGCACGGCTGTGGCGTATATCGTGCACACGAATACGCTTAACGCCACCCATGCGGCTTCCGCGCTCCATTTCGTGGTAGAGGCCATGCTTCGTAATAATGAATATGCGCTGTGCTGGTTCTATATCCTCTTGCTGGATGTATTCAGCAACCTCGTCTACAAGAAATCGCGGAATATCAATGGTACGGATAGACTTGCGCGTTTTCGGATCGGTTATCACGTCTTCGCCCTTAATACGCTGATAAGACTTGGTGATACTTAGGCGAAGTTTGACAAAATCAAAGTCTGCGGGCGTAAGCGCCAGAAGCTCGCCTTCGCGAATTCCCATCCAATACAAAACCTCGAACGCAGTAAAGGACGATGGTTTGTCCATGGTTGCGTTTGAAAAGCGTAGGTATTCATCCTTGGTCCAAAACTGCATCTCGGAGCCCTCTTTTGAACCGATCTTGCCCACTTTCGCCATGGGGTTCGAGCTCGGGTTGTAAAAGCGTACCGCATGGTTAAGCATTGCCGACAGTTGGTTGCAAACGGTGCGGATGTACGTTTGCGAGAGCGCGGCGCCGCTGCTGGTCTTTGTGTGCATCAGCTCGTTTTTCCAATTCAGGATGTCGCTGCCTGTTATTTCGTTCACTGGTTTGCTGCCGAAGTATGGCAGGAGCTTGGTGCGAATGATGTGATCCTTCGTCTGCCATGTGTTCGGCTTCAGGCGCGGCTTGATGTCGGTTTCGTAGGTTTTACAGAACTCACCAAACGACATGGTTGGTTCGCCTGAGGCAATCGCAAGAAAGTCGTGTTCCCATTGCTGCGCTTCACGTTTACTGGCAAAGCCTCGCTTCATTTTCTTGCAGCGCTCACCAGTCCAGTTTTTGTACCAGCATTGCACCGTCCAGGTACCGCGCTTTTCGTCTTTAGTTACGCCCATCAAAATCACCGTCCTTTACGGTAGACATTGCTTCGCCGAAGAAGCGTTGCTCGAAAAACGCTGCGCTAACCTTCCCCACAACAACAAGCTTTCCACTGGCTTCAAGTTCTTCGTTCAGCTTGCGGATAACCTTGTAGGCATAAGCTTTTGAAACGCCAAACTGCGCGCTGACTTCCTGAGCCCCGATCATCCTTGTTTCCATCTCTTTGCTCCCTTCTCGTATACCTCACGCTTTCGTGATGTTCTGACCTACATGATAGGCTCACGTTTTTGTGAGGTCAAGTGGTGCATAGTGATAAATCTCGCCTTCATAGATTGCTCACAAATACGTGAGGTGCTAGAATGTAAAAATGTATTACGCCATATGAAATGTTTCGAAAGGCGGCTTTCGTGAACCCAGAGAACTCTCGCATAGGCGAGAAGATACGCACGATTAGACAGGCCAGAGGGCTGACGCAGAAGGAGCTTTCAAAGACTGCGGGTATAGGAGAATCGGCTCTTAGAAGCTACGAGCTAGGCAACAGGCTGCCAAAAGAAAGACCGCTTGAGAAGATTGCAATGGCGTTGAGAGTGCGACCTGAAGCATTAAATCCGACAGATGCCTCCACTGCCATGGACGTTATCTATTCCCTGTTTGAATTTGAGGACATGGGCGCCATTGAACCGACCGAAAACGGGCTCGTCGTAAAAAAGTTCGGCAAAAGAGCAGGCGTTTACAGGAGAACGCTTAAGGCCTGGTCTGAGAAAAAGGCGGCCTTAGATGCGGGCGAAATAACCGCTGAGGAATATGCCGAATGGAAGCGAATCTACAACCCTCTTGTCAATATGAGCGGCGGTAAGCCTTCCCCAGATCCTTATACAGGAAGCATCCAAGAGGGCAATGACAACGAAAACGCTCCGCTTTCAGTTAGCACATCACCGTTTATGGCTGATTTTCTTGAGAGTATAAGCAGGGACATGAAGTAACGTTGACAGTGGAGAGAGACGAAGAAAAATGCTACGTAAAGGTTCGAAATCATTTCGCTATGCAGATAAAGCGCAACAGTCCATGTTGGCTGCTGTCGAAATCTTCAACAGTCCACTTGTTACCTTTAAATCCGAAATATGCATTACTTTGATTACGCTTGCATGGACTTATCTATTTCAATCGTACTGCGAGAAGCATTCACTTGAAACTCGACAATACGAGACGAAGGGAAAACGAAAAGCATTTAAGCGTGGAAAAGATGGGCATATCCTTGAGCAACCCCTAAGCGAACTTCTCAATATTGCCCCAGACTTCATCTCTTCAGGCGCAAAGAACAATATTCTCTTCTTGATTGGAATTCGAAACAGCATCCAACACTCGGCAAATTCGGACGTTGATCCGCTTATTGCTCCAAAGATTCAAGCAAACGTTCTAAACTTCAAAGTTGCACTAAACGAATTATCAGAGAACAGAATGGATATCGGAGCAAAGCTTCCCTTAGCTCTTCAGTTTGCAGAACTAAGTCTAAACCAAACAAAAGAACTACTAACCGCAACTCATGCGGACCCCCTCTTAACCTCATTTATTCTTGAGTTTGAAGGAAGGCTTACTCCCGAAGAACGGCAAGATACAACGTACGAAGCACGGGTTAGGTTTGACCTAGAAAATCGGAACAGAGGTTCAGAGTTGATTGCAATGAAGGTCATTAAACCAGGGGAAACAATTCCTGAAGACGCTACCATCCTTGCAAACAAAGAAGTGGAGAAGTTGAAATATCGACCCAGTGAAGTCATAGATAAGATGAACAGCGAAGGGTATTCTTCCTTTAAAATGCATGTACATACCACTCTTTGGCAGAGCCGCAACGCTCGACGCGAATGCACGGGCTACGGAACACAAGTTTCCAATCAGTGGTATTGGTATGAGAAATGGATAGATGAAGTTGTAAGACCTTATTGTCAGAAGACTTATTCAAGCGAATGATTATGAACACGGTTTAGAGAAAACAAGCAAACCGCTTAGATGACAGAATAACTGCTACGTGATTCCCAGATGATTCCTGAGAGAAACGAAACATTAAACTGCGAGGTAGAATACCGAAAACGAGAGTCTATTAGAACAATGATAGAGTACGGAATACACATAAATACCTATTGAGTGGGAATAACCGAACAAATATCCGTATATTTTCCAGCACGTTTCCTGCTTTATCACCTGTTATCTTCGTAAGCGATCAGTAATCCCCATCTTGACAGTCACGTGACGGTCAAGAGACTGTCACGTGACTGTCAAGCATCTCGGGGTTGATGTCGATTATGGGTCTATCGACCATTTGGTCTGAAGCCGCCTTTTCTGCGGCATCCATTTTGCATGAATCGGGTATTGCCTCAGACCATGGCAAAAATCGGCTGAGTACAGCTTTGTTACAGAGGTCTGCTCTTGCAGGCATTTCTGTAAGGAGCCATTCCAGATACTCATAGGTTTTAAGTCCGTTGCCCTTTGCTGTGGTAACAATCGAATACAGGG
>NZ_JAVWUP010000083.1:0-10805 GCF_036667095.1 Gordonibacter sp.
ACCACCTGCATATTCTGATTCACACGAATGCCCGCGCATTGGTCGTGCGGCATACCACACCAGCGTGTTGTCCAAAACGGCGGAGCCGCTATCGGATACAGCGGCCCTGAGCGCTCAAAATCAGGATCCTGCCCGGCCGTGACGTTCTTGTTGTACTTCTGGATAGTCGCCACCAGATTGGCCGCCGGCACACCCATCTGAGCCGCAAGCTCCGCAACGGTGTCCACCTCGACCGATTGCCTTCGGGCAGGCCCGTCTTGGTAGACGGGTTGTCGAAATACGGGCGGTCCCACCGCACGTACTGACGACCACCCATCACTCCAGCGCCCTTCAAGAAGCTGCGCCTCAATACCCGCCCCCTTTCCCTGGCTTATCGTGCCGTCTCCCAAACAATCGCGCTAAACCGCCGTTGCCTTCGCCGCGTTCGCGCCCGCCCAGCGAGCAGCCGTCGCATAGTGGCCGAGAGAGTTGTGCACACGGCGCCAGCCCAGGGCATTGCCGAGCTCGCCGGCGGCATACAGATGAGGGATAACCGGCTCGTCATCAATGGAGGCAACCGGCTCCAGCGGATTCTCAATTGCCGACCAGCCGTCAAGCACCTGAGACTTCGTGTTAACGCGCACGCCGTTGCGCTGCGTATGACGAATAAGGCTGGCCTTCGCACCGTAGAACGGCGGCGTCGCGATCTTATTCAAGGGGCCGGGCTTCCCGAATACCGAATCGACTCCCGCATCAGCGTCGGCATTGTACTGCTCGACGGTAGCTTTGAGCGCTGCGGCATCGATGCCCATCTGCTTCGCCAGGTCGTCAAGCGTATCAGCTTTTGCCAAGCACGCAGGATCGAACATGCTGCCCGTCTTGGGATTGGGCTTGCCCATCTCATCGAGTGGCCACTTCATTTCTGCCGCAGCCACCGAATCCGCGACCATCCACACGTTGCGCGGCTGGTCGAGCGACAGGTAAGCTGCCATGAAAGGCATCTCGGGGTTCTCGGACAGAGCGCCGCGGCCCGCTGGGCGGGGGTCGGAAGCGCTTGCTTCGTTGACATAGCGCTCGCCCTTGCCGTTGATCAGAATGGACTTCTGATAAAGATCCGCCTTGCGCGTCAGGCCCTTGCCCGCCGCATAGTTTTTGTTCGTAGACCAGTCGACCGGGTCCTCGCCCCAACCCCAGTAGGATCGCGCGCCGAAAAACAGATAGAGATACGATACGAACGACATGTCGGCGAACGCTGCGCCGATCTGAGCGGCAGCGATATGCCCATCGCCCGAACTGTCTACATAGAGCAGATCGTCCGCCGGAACACCGCCATCGCCGTAGGTGTCAGGGCCAACGATACGCGGGTCCCAGCCAGCGGCCATGCGCGCATTGTCGGTCCACGTTCCCGTGCACAGCACTACACCCTTGGTGGCCTTGAGGTTCTTCACTCCGTCAGGCGTTTCCACCTCGACCCCTACCACCGGGCCATCGGCTTCGCGGTAGAGGCGCGTCATGCGGTGCCCCAGCTTGATGGGAACCCCTTGTTCGCTCAGTTTCTTTTCCCATACCTGCGTCCAGCAAATACCGCTGTTAGGCGTACCCTTGCCACCTTCATACACACCCGGATTCGGCTCCGGGGCGAGACCACGCTTTACCTCGCCGCCCAGCACGCCCGCAGAGATAGGTCCCCAGATAATGCCCAAGTCCTCCATCCATTTCACGGTATCGGCACCGGCGTCGACAAGTGCTCGCATGACTTCGGCGTTGCCGCGATACTCGCAGCTGTTCATTTCGGCCGCAAACCACGCGTCATTGTCGTCCTTCACCCCATCGCGCTGCTGCACCACGTTATTGCCGCCCATCGTGCAACTGCCGCCGGCCGTCATCCACAAGCCACCCGCATGATCGCCCTTCTCCAACACCACTACCTTGGCACCTGCATCCGCCGCTTCGATGGCTGCCGCCATGCCCACGCCGCCTCCGACGACGATGACCTCAGTTTCTTCGTCCCAGGTGCCCGGGATGTCGGATGAGGTAGATGCCGAGGAGCCGCCCGAACCGCCCGATGTCGGCGCGCCACTCGCACAGCCAGCAAGCCCACCTGCCGCGACTCCAGCCGCCGCCAATGCGGCTCCCGTCAAAAATCCCCTTCGTGATACCGTACGCTCCATGATGTTCCCCTTTCGTTGACAGCAAGCGGGCCCTCTACCCGCCTATTGCTCTTCGTGACACGTGCCGCATTCGAAAACATCTTCGTGATGGCAGCTGATGCAGGTTTTCTTCGCCAGATCTCCCGGCGTACCCGCCGCATGCATCTGATGGCAGTCGGCACAAGCTATGGCGGCATGGCCATCGGACGCAGGCAGCGCATGCGGGTTCACGACGGTGCCCAGCGAGTCAACCAGCACCGTGCTGTTCGCCGTCTTAACAGCGAGGGCCTCGCGGCTCTCGTGGCAGCTCAGACACATTTGCTCGGTAATCTTGGTCTTCGTAAGCTTTGTTGGCATCTTTGAAGACGTAGTTGATCCCTCATGAGCCGCCGTAAGTCCAGCCGCATCGTTATGACAGGAAGTGCATGTGATCGCGTTCTGCTCGTGAACAGCTGCCTGGCAAGCCGAATCGGCCATCGATGCCGATTCGGCATTATGGCAAGGCGAGCAGTCGGCATCGGCAGACCAGGTGAATGCAACTTCAGGCGCCGCGCTTCCCGTCGCCTCCCCTCTTTCCGACGGCACAGCAGCCCGCGGTGCACAGCCGACAAGGGCAACAAGCACCATCAAAATCGTGCAGCACCATACCAGACGCTTCGCCTTGCTATTGGCAAACCCCATCGAACTCCCCTTTCGTTTTCGGCCCAAGCAGCAAGAACGGGGGAGGGAGAGTGTTCTTGCTGCACGGCCACACCAGAAATCACGCAATTGAGCACGTATATCATCCAGTCCCTGCCGATCGCATCCCTGTCCGCCTCCATCCCCTTTGCCAGGCGACAACCCCTCGTACGCAACCGGCCTCCAACCAAACGGCCGCATTCCAAACAACGCGGCCGCTGCTACATGAACAACGGATTCGTACCCTTACCCTCGCTCGTCGGGCAGCGGAAGCCCTGCCAAGTCGTCGATACCACAGCCGAGGGCTACGGCAAGCGCGTACGCAGTATCCAAGTTCGGCGTCTTGCTACCGGATTCGACAAGGACGATCGACTCAACCGCGACTCCCGATTTTGCTGCGAGCTCTTCTTGCGACAGCGATGATTTGTTACGCGTAGTTTTTAGGCGATGCGAGAACGCCGCATTGCTGTACTCCATCAGCCACTTCCTTCCCAACTCCCCGCTCCCAGGTCTATGCGACTCATGCCGGGTCAACATCGCGGCAAAATCGACACGCCCAACGAACAGCTCTCATCCGCAAAGCAACGCACGACAACGCCAAAAAACTCCTTTGCTTCTCCTCACATCAACAGTTTAACTGTAGATATTGCTGAATATAAACCAGCTAAACTGCATATGTCAAGCAAGTAAAGGAATGTTTGTTGTAAAAATGACAGCGAAAATGTATTATTCTGAGCATTGAGGGAGGTCGAGAAAATGAATTTACAGCTAAAGCGTCTCCGTAAGCTCGCCGGATACCGGACCCAAGACGAATTCGCAGCCGTGCTGGGCGTACCCGAGCGACGCTATGCCTCCTGGGAGCGCGGCGAGGTGATGATGTCGCTAGAGCAGGCCTACCATTGCGCCGTAGCCCTCAACTGCACCATCGACGAGATAGCAGGGCTTTCGCATCCGACATCGCCTCGCAGCGACCCCGAGCATGCCTCGCTCGACGAGTATTATGAGTCCATGGGAGACGACGGGCGTGCAGCCTTGGTCGAATCGGCCCGTTTTATGAGCGGAAATTACGGTGCACGGGCAAGACGCGGGCGGGCCTAGCAGATCTCGCGCCTTGGGAAAGACGAGCGAACAAGGCGCAGGTTCTCGGTCACCATCTCGGAAACAACCGCGAGGTCCACATCGGACAACGACAGCAAGCGCAGCGCGTCGGCCCGTTTGTCTTCACGGACAGCTCGGATAGCAGCTCGTGCGCATCGCGGCTGCCAGGCCTCATCTTTGCCTCTGCCATAAGGGACTCTTCACTTCTGTTTTGCGCAGCATACCAAACGAGCACGCCCCGGGACATCCGCGAACAGCTTCGCCCACAAAGGCCCGATCAAGCCATAAGCAGTCCGTCGCTATGAGCTTCAAAACCAATCGTTTGACAAGTCGGCCTTCATCATCATTTAGACGGAAGGCGATTCTGCGCAAACATCCGTCGCGCACCCGCATAGCGGGTGGTGCATATCCTGCACGCTTCGCGTACCCGACAGGCCGAAGCCTTCGCAAAAACGCCGCGAGCCCCCTTTCGGGGGCCCGCACATAAGGGAGGGAAGGGAAAGCCAGCAGCACCCCAGGAAGCTATCCCGTAAGATTCTCCGGCGAGCTACCCCAGGGTCAGCACCTCGACGGGCGCTACCCTGCGACGATCTTGTGCGCCTCGTTGGCGGACACACGACCGCCGTGCAGGCACTCGGCGCTGGCCGAGCCAGGAACGTCCATGGGATACACGTCTCGGTAGAGCATGATACCGTCGAGCCCGATCACGAACACGTTCTCCAAACGCCCGCCCTCTTCCAGCAGCGGCCGGAACGTCCGGTCGCACACGACACCGCCCAAGGGGCCTTCCATGACCTCGTGGATGCGTCCGATATAGTACGGCGGCGTGGTTATGGGCTGCAGGTACTCCTTTTCCTTGCCGTACAGGCCGTCTACACCAGCGGCGCACACGGCGTTGTACTCCTCGACCCCGGCCTTGAAGGCCGTCGGGTCAACACCCGCCTTCTCGGCAAGCTCCTCAAGCGTATCGGCCTTGAAGCCGTCGTCGCCGGTCTCCAGGATAGCTTTCCACTGCTCCCCGACGCTCACGCCCCACTCGTCGGCCATAGCCTTGGTCTCGGCGATCTTCTGGTCGTACACCTTCTGATCAAACACGCTCAGCGCTGTGCAGTTGGGCTGGTTGTGGATGGGCGCCGACTGCGTCACCACGTTGCCCACGCGCAAAGCCAAGCTCTCGTCCACGAAGCGCTCGCCGTCCTCGTTCAGCCACAGGAACGGACCACCGAAGCAGAAGCCGGTCCACAGGGGCCCGAATATCTCGACGCTGCCGTGGCTGATGCGGTTGTACTTCAGGTAACACACCCCGTTGAATTCGGAGGCGCCTGCGGCCAATGTCATATTGACCCCGTCGCCGTAATGCCCGGGCGTGCCGATGCGCTCGAGGGTGTTCAGGTCGAAGCCGAGCTTCTTTAGGCGCTTGTCGTCGTTCGCGAAACCACCAGTAGCCAGGATGACCGCTTTGGCCGCATACTCTACCAAATCGCCGAACGCATCGAGCGCGATGATGCCAGCGACGCTGCCATCTTCCGCATAGCTGAACTCGAGCCCGCGCGTGTTCAGGTCGATGCTGGCGCCGAGGCTGCGCAGCTTCTTTTCCATAGGCTGGATGTAGCCGACGTAAGCCGCGCCCTCTTCCCACCAGTGGAACGTGTCCACGGCACCCGCCACGGCACCGCAGGGATAGTTGTCGATGAGGCCGCTGATGTGCGACCCGCACGTCTCGACGGCCCATTGGATGTTGTCGCCCGAGTGGTCGATCAGGTCCTTGTAGAACAAACCATTCGGAACCCACTGGGCCTTGCCCAGCTCCTCCTGCATGATGATGGAGCGGTCCACCGTCACGCCCTGCTCCTTTTGGTACTTGGAATCCACCGCAAACGTTCCCTCGACGCCCTGCCCGTTACCACCAAGCGTCGTCTGGGCCTCGATAAGGATGACGTCGTCGCCGTTTTCCGCAGCCTGCACAGCCGCTGCCAGCCCGGCGAACCCGCCGCCCACGACCAAGATGTCGCAGGAGATGGTCTCGGTAATGTTGGCTTTGTCCACCTCGATGCCCGAGCTGTTGACCGTCGCGGCCTTCGCTCCCTTTTTGGCCTCCGCCTCCGTCTTAGGCGCGCACCCTGCCAGGCCCATGCCTGCAACCGCCGCCACGCCAACGGCACTCAGGCCGAGAAAGTTCCTACGAGAAAACTTCTGTTCGTTCATGGTTGACCTCCTTGTCGTTCCAGGTTTCTATTTCGAGCTGAATCCGCTTTTTTCGTCGTACGAAATGTTTGCGCCGTTCACGTTCATACTGGCTTTCGCAATGGAATAGCGGTAATTCGTCTGGGTGCTATCTCCGCGTGCCGTAGCTGCGGTCACGCTCTGGATACCCACCGTGAACGAGCAGTCCTTCAGCTCGACGCCCGACATGGTCTTGTATGCCATGAGCTCCGCGTAGAAGTCGGCGAACCGGGGGTCGTTCTGGTCTATGGTCGCCGGACTGTCCTTTTCCGTCAGGCCCAGGCTCTCTGTCGTGGCGAACACGTTGCTGGCCGCTTTGATGACCGTCTTGGCGTTCGCTTTGTTCTCGTTCGATACATCGCCGCCTGCGTTGCCACCGCCCGCACACCCCGCCAGCCCGAGCATTGCCGCCATGACAAAGGCAACCAGCGCGATCGCCGCAGTCTTTTTCAGCATCAACCCTCTGTCTTTCATAATCTGCACCTCTTCCTGTTTGCAACCGATACCAATCAGCGCCCGCTCAATGCTCTTCCCCTTGACCGAAACGCCTCGGCTCTGCCCGCAACAACAAAGCCGAGGCCCACCATGGGGCCTCGCCGGGGTTTCATCCACATCACAAACTGGTGATTCTGGCAAAAAGGGTGCTCATCAGAAACTGACCACGGAACTTCATCTGGGAAAAGGTGAGGAAAAGATCGCGCTCGCGTCGCTCAAGCGCCCCGGATGACCTCCAACTCGTCCAAAAGCTCCTGACGATTATGGACGCCGCTTTTTTCGTAGATATGCCGCACGTGCGATTTCACGGTGTTCTCGGAAACGAACAGCTTTTTCGAGATGAAAGGAACATTGCGCCCCTCAGCCAAAAGGAACGCAATCTCCTTCTCGCGCACGGTCAACCGTGCGTTTTTCGCAAAGAGGTCCACCGCCGCGTTCGCGTCGCCGGAAAGAGAGGAATCCGCCGGAGAGTCGCCCAACAAAATGGACTGCCGATCGTAGCGTCTGAGCAGGGCGAAGCACGCAAGAAGCAGCAGGTAGTTCATCGCCGCCAAGAAGATGCTGGCCTCGAAGGCGCCTATCTCCACATGGTCGATAGCCATGCCGCTGCCGATACCCAGCGATATGCCTATCTGCTCCGCAGCCATGACCACCGCTATCACCTGCGCCGCGCACTTCTTCGAGGTGCGTACGTAATACGAGATCAACGTCCATACCAAAATATCGAAACCCGAGTATCCCATCGCCACCAGAATGCGCCCGGGGTCGTTCATAGACGACACGAACACCCCGATGGTCAGAACCACCACGCCCGCGGCAACCAGAGACAAAGCAACCCGGAGCAACAGCTCGACCCGCTTCATGGAGAACGCATAGCACACGATGAAGAAGCCCAGAGCAACGGCGCAGCGCGCTAAGGCAAGATAGGCGGCATCCTGGCTACCTGAAGGAGACAGGTTCGCAGGCGCAAACCACGACACAAACCCGAACGCACCGCAGAACACAAGGATGACCACCAGGAACTGCACATCAATGCCGAATGCCTGATGCCCCTGAGCGGCCACGTCGCCGGTGCCCTCCTTGAACTCGATGGCAAACCGCGCACGCGCCTGAAGCCGGTACAGGGCACCGTAGCACACGAGGGACAGCAGTGGCAGCATCATCACCGCCACCCCTTCCGCACACTTCGGAAGGGGGATCATAAGGAGGTTCAGGAACAGGCTAAGCCCCCATGCGCCGGATATGTGCAGCACGGTCTTCTCCACGCCTTGAGAAACGGCGACGGTACCCCAAACAACGTTCTGACATCCCATAGCAAAGCCGAGAAGCGCCCCTCCCAAACAAAACGGGATAACGCCACCCTCACCACGAAACACGAGGCAGAGCAAGCCACCCAGCAATCCCACCCACGAAACAACAACCATGGCACGTAGTGGCCACGAAGTCCAGCGACCCCTGCGTGCTACGACCGCATACACCGCAACGAAACTCAAAACGCTCGAGACCATGAGGATTACCGTAGCGGCCTCGACAGCGCCTTGCTGCGACGAGGAAAGCAGCGCATCGTCAAACATGCCCCGATCGAGCCATACCCAGTAAAAGGCGGCACCTAAGATAGCGAGCCACGACGCGGCACCGCTGAGCTTACTTCCCTTATTTTGATCGAACAATTACTCCCCCACGCCCTACGTCCCCAATATACTCAACATGATACCAGCATCCACCGTAGTGCGCGCGATCCTTCGACAGTGCGATAGTACCTTTACTCTTCCGAGGATCATCGATCGTTTCTTCTGACTACTCGTGTGAGCCCCTCTAAGGCAACAGCCTGCCGCACACCCCTGTCGCAATCGACGAATACCCCCAGCGGATCAAAACTCGACACATGCTTACTGCGATCCCAAGCAGTAGTGACATTTGTCGCAGAGAGACAATTTTCGACTCATAGCTCGTCAGTTTTATATACGGCGTAGCCTTCGTAGTGATAACTGGCATCAATGCCCTTCATGTACACCTCTCTGTCCGAGACCTCCTCGGTAAGAGCTTGTTGTAGAAGGTGCTTGATTTCTACGTCCTTGATAGGGCTGCGTTCCATGGCAAGAAGATAGTCATCCTTATCAACAAAACTCCAGTTCACAACCTTACCCAATTCCTTTTTTAGAATCAGATCCAGCCATATTCTAGTGCTGCGACCGTTGCCCTCTCTAAAGGGATGGGCAATATTCATCTCTACATATTTTTCTATAATCTCATCGAAAGTACACTGAGGCATAGACTCAACGTGAGCCAAAGATGCCTCCAAATACATGACGGGAGCAAATCTAAAATTGCCCTTGGAAATATTCACGGTGCGGACGATACCAGCAAAATCGTACACATCCCCAAAAAGACATCGGTGAATTTGAACTAGGGACTCTACTGTGCCAGCCTCAAGACTGTCCAAAGTGCCACTTTCAAACAATTCTGCTGCTCGTTTCTTACTGAGACGCTCTTCCGCCCGAGCTAATTCTACCGAATCCGTGATTCCGAGCTTATTTTCTAGTGTCATTTCCCTACTCCTTCCTACACAAGCATCTTTGCTCCTACGAAGCTTGGTTTTTAGACAGCTCAACCATAATTAATGACGATATCAAAAACTACAGATCAAACATTTCCCACAACTCTCCGGGGTCACCAAAAAAAGGCTTCAATACTCTCGGTCGCAAGGTTGTCGTCATTCACGATGATGTCGGAATAGTGTTCAAAATATGCCTGTCGGTTTGTCGACAGCACTTCGATTTCATGCTCAACATAGAAGAAACTTGCAGTCGCCTTCACAGGAAATGGCTTGATCAGCCGAGCATTTTCAAGTTTCCAAGCGTTGCTTTTCTTATCGGGCATACGCGACATCATGGCAGCTTCACGGTGCCCCTTCGTAAACGGCTCACGGTCGACAACGTCTACTAAACCAATTGCGAAGCCGTAGGCCAAACCGTCGATTGGATAGTAGGCGCTTGCTGTTTTTGATGCACACACCACCAAATCTTTTATGGGTGTCTGAATGCTACGCGTGCGACATTCGATAGTTTTATGGCCCAGTATAATCAGTGTCGCATAAGGCTCTTGGAAACTGAGGCATTTTAACTGCCCCTCATGGTCGGTCATTATCTCAGCCTTTCTTAACTACCCCAAACATACGGCCGGTCTTCATAGAGAGAACATTGCTCGTAACACGATAAGGCACAGCGACGCAGAAAGCAGCAGCGCATCACAGGCAGCACCGCATCGAACGTGTCACCCTTGCGCCATATCTCTCAATGCAGACATACGCTCTTCTTCAAGTTGCGACAGCTCGCGGAACATCTGCGCAAGCGCATCGGTATCGCCTTCGGCAAGCATCGCCAGATACTCGGCTCGCCGCCCAAACGGGATGACAACAGGCGCGAGACCTTCCCTCATAAGACCTCGGTTGACGAGGATTCTGCCGGTGCGCCCGTTACCATCCTCAAACGGATGAATTCTCTCGAAGCGTACATGGAATCGAGCTTCTCTCGCGAAAGCATCGAGGTCATCCTCGTGGCTGTATTCGTACACCAGCTGCATCATAAGCTGGTTTATCTGGTTCGGTTTCGGCGGCAAATATTCTGCACCGCGGATCATCACTGAAACCGTACGGTAGCCGTCGATCTCGCTGATGTTCTTGTTGATGGCAATGGCGATGTCTTTGATAAGCCGCTCGCTCAGAGGGTCCTCAACGCCCTCTATCGCCAAGCCCAGAGCATATTTGTGGTTGATGGCCTCGTAAAGCTCACGTGCCGTCGCCGTGACCGTGAGGGAGTTGTCGTTCCAGAGAATCGCGTATGTTTCGGCATAAGAGAGCGTACTCCCCTCGATAGCGTTCGAGTGATACGTGCTCCTTGTGACAAAGTCTTCAAAGTACTCTTTGTTGCTGCGCATGAATCCGACGACATCCATAGCACCTACCTCCAGCTTGATTCTTTCCTGCACACTATACCAGCACGCAAGGGTTTCCCTCCTTACGCCGCAGTCATTCCCGCCATCCCTTCATCCATCCGGTATTCGACCTACAGGCATGCTTCCACATGGGCACATCCATCGCGCCGAAACGCCTGCCGGTGCGCATACCCGCTTCATACCGACCGCACGCCATCGCGGGCGTATCGTTTCTCTCGAACGTGCTAC
>NZ_JAVWUP010000084.1:0-2657 GCF_036667095.1 Gordonibacter sp.
GGCACAAGCGGGCCTCCCTCCTGGACACCCGACGATACGTCCCACGATGAAAATCTTGCCGCACATCTGGCTAAAGCGCGCTATTTGCGACCTCGCAGCGCAAAACTTGGCGCACCGCATACCGAACAGCGTTGCAACAAGGTATAATTCCCCCCATCTTTCTCACGTAGGCCGACCGCACTCGCGCACGATACGTGGAGAACGCGTCGAATCAGTTGCGGCGCACAGAGAATTTCGGGTTTAGAAAGGTAGAACTATGGCTGAGAACGAAGATATCGATTATTCGCTATCACGCGTTCCTGACGAAGCGAAACAGCCGTTTTGGCGGGTTCTCTTCATCAGGATCGGCGCGATCTGCTGCGTGTCCCAGCTCATGCTGGGCGCAGCACTGGGCTACGGCATGTCGTTTTTCGACGCGTTCCTGGCAACCATGCTGGGTTCGGTGCTGTTGCAGGTAGTCAGCTGGGCATTGGGCACAGCGGCGGCGCACGAAGGGCTTTCTACGAGCCTGCTGTCGCGCTGGGCGGGCTTCGGCAAAGGTGGCTCGGCTGTGTTCGGCGGTGTCGTGGCCATCTCAATGGTCGGCTGGTTCGGCGTGCAGAACTCCGTGTTCGGCCAGGGTATGAGCAGCATCGTTCCCTTCACCGACTTCTTGGGCGGGTTCGAGTATCCGCTGTGGGCCATCCTTACCGGCATCGGCATTACGCTGCTGGTAGTATTCGGCATCAAGGCTATCGCGAACTTCGCCACCGTGTTCGTACCGCTGTTCGTGATCGTGGTGCTGTTCGCCGCATGGGTTATCCTGCAGGATCATACCATCGGCGAGTTGGTTTCCATGGCTCCGCCGGGCGTGCCGCTGACACTAGGCGCCGCCACCACGATGGTTGCAGGCGGCTTCATCGCAGGCGCTATCTGCACACCCGACTATGCACGCTTCCTGAAGAACGGCAACCAGGTGTTCTGGATGACGCTCATCGGCACGTTCGTGGGAGAGCTGGGCATGAACCTGCTGGCCGTTATGCTCGCACATGCTACCGGCACCGAGAACGTCGTGGATTTGATGATGGCCACATCGGGCATCGTGGGCGTCATCATCGTGGTAGCCTCTACGGTAAAGCTGAACGACATCAACCTGTACTCGTCGAGCTTGGGTCTTGCCACGATGCTGAACGCGCTGTTCAACAAGAAGGTCAACCGCAACGCGCTCGTGTGGGCACTGGGCATCGTGGGCACGTTCCTGTCGGTCATCGGCATCATCAACTATTTCACCGAATTCTTGGTGCTGCTGGGTGTGGCCATTCCTCCCGTGGCCGGCATCATGGTCATCGACTACTTCGTGCTACGCCGCAAGCGCGCCGACCTGGACGCGTCGCGCGCCGAGGGGAAATTGCCTTCCAAGGTTGAGAAATGGAACCCTGTCGCCATCATCTGCTGGGTCGCTGGCTTCGCTGTGGGCGAGATCACCAGCGTCTTCGGCATCGGTATTCCCGGCCTGAACTCGCTGGTCTTGGCCGGTGTGCTGTACTGGGTCATCATGAAGGTGTATGCCAGCATAAAGAAGGTCGACACCGTGCAGTTCGCAGAGACGGATCAGGTGCTCTAAGCGCCTCGAGAAGCATCTCTTGGCTTGATTGCCCGCAAGGCCCGTTACGTGAGGTAACGGGCCTTGTTCGTAACAGGAGCGCACCAAGCGCAGCGCAATCGAACGGAGGATTGGGTCGCCTAAGGCAGCAGCACCTGATCGTAAAGGTCGGGGCGACGGTCGCGAAGATACGGGCTCGACACGCGATGGCGTACGACATCATCGAGATCCAGCTCGACGTGCAGCACGCCCGCGGTTTCTTCTTGCAGCTCGGCGACAACGTGGCCGCGCGGGTTGCAGACCTTCGTGTGGCCGGGCATGACCAGCTTGTCTTCGCAGCCAAAGCGGTTGACAGCCGCAACGAACGCGGTGTTTTCCAGTGCGCGGGCAGGTACGTTTACATCCCACACATCCATGTCCTCGGCGCACCAAGCCGAAGGACAGACGAGAATCTCCGCACCCTGCAGCGCCAACATACGCGCCACCTCAGGGAAACCCAAGTCGTAGCATATGAGGATGCCAAGACGGCCAAAGTCGGTATCGAACACCGGGCTGCCCTCGCCGGAGCGGAAGTAGAAGCGCTCGAGAGCCCACAGATGCTGCTTGTCGTAAACTCCCGCCAGGTTGCCCGATCGGTCGATAAGCACGGCGCTGTTATAGGCCACCCCTGGCATCTCATGCGTGAGAGCGAGACCGGCCACGACGTAGCAGTTTGCTTGACGTGCTGCCTGCTGCAAGGCAGTAACCGTCGGGCCGTCAATCGGCTCGGCCAGCTCGGGAATGCGAGGGCCGACGATATTGAGTTCATACCCCGTCGAAAACAACTCGGGCAGTACTACGAGATCGGCGCCTTGCGCAGCGGCGTCGGCGATCAGAGCGCATGCTGTCGTGGTGTTCGCCGCCGGATCGCACAGCACGCTCTCGAATTGAATCAAGGCGAGTCGCGCGACTCGATTTCCTGCACCTGCCATAAAGGTCTCCTTCTCGCGAATATAAGCAGATCGCATTATCCCATGAGATTCAAAAGGAGCCAACAGGCATTAACGCTCTTGGTCGTTTTCACATCGCTCGTCCG
>NZ_JAVWUP010000084.1:2757-10751 GCF_036667095.1 Gordonibacter sp.
CCGAATGCCTCGACGAAACGTAAGCGCAGCTCCTTTGCAGCGAATTCTTGCGGCTTCTCAAAGGCATCGTCCAGGAAGCGTCGCTGAGAGGTTTCGAGCGGGAGTTCATCGCGCCACGATTCCGCTTTGGTGCGAGTGCCCCGAGAGAGTTCGACCGAAGAGTAGAGCAGGTAAAGCAGCAGGTCGGCGAACCCAGCAATGTCCGTGGCACGTTCGCCCGCCCCCAGACTCAAGCCGAAATCGACCAGCGAAACCTGCTCGCCGTCGTACAGCACGTTGGCAGGGCGCACGTCCCCGTGAGTCAGCCCCGCGGCATGCAGCACGTCCAACACCTCGATCAGCTGCAAACATACGTCGACGAACTCGTGACCTTTGAAGGCATGCCGATCCTCAAACAGCCAGCTATCGAGCGGCCTCCCCGGCATGCGCGACAAAACGATGAAATAAGCGCGCCCGTCGCGCAGGATGCCCAGCCATTCAGGAAGACTGGGGTGAGCGACGTTCCCCAAAGGGCCGACCTCGCGCCATACTTCCTCGATATCGTAGGAAGTGCGCAAGGGGCGCAACAGCTTCAACGCAACCGGACGCCCATCGGGCGCTGCTGCCTCGAACGTCACGCCCGAACCTCCGATGCCCAAGCAGGCGCCGATACGATAACCCTGCACGACTTTCCCGCAGAAGCGTCGGTAAGGCAGCGCTACAAGACGCTGAGCAAAGCGAGCCATAGAGGGTGCGCTCTCGCTATCTGCTACCGGGGCGTTCCGCACGAAGGACAGAACTTGGCATCAGCCGGAAGAGAGGTGCCACACGATGCGCAAAAGCCGGCTTTCTCTTCGACCTTGGTACCGCACTGCAGACAGAATTTCGAGCCCGCCGGAATGGCGGCATTGCAGGAAGCGCAGACGATACCCGCTTGCTGCGGTGCAGCGGCCGGCGCAGGTGCTTGCTGTACCGCATGGTTTGCCACGGGTGCCTGCTGCACCGGCTGCTGCGCCGGCTGTTGGCCGAATTGCTGCATGATTTGCTGGAGCGGATTTTGCGCAGGTCGCTGGCCGGCATGCTGCTGCATAGGCTGTCCGTAGCCGCCCTGGTTGGCATACTGTGCACGACGTCGGTCGGAGCTGCTGAACGAGCCGAACCCAAAGCCCGACATAAAACCCTTCTGCTGATACTGGGAGCTGCCTCCCTGCCCGTACTGGCGCTTCTTTTTGCTGCTGAACGAGAACATTCCCATGGAACGGCCGCCTTTCAAACGTCTGATGCCGGCGCACGGGGCTTCCGGCCATCACGCAATACCGATAGGTAAGAAGCTAACAGAAGCATTCGTGCCCCAGGTAAAAACGAGGTAACGCTTTTCGCCGAATACGATATCTCCACGGGGCAGGTCACGCTACAGCATCAGATCGCCGACCGCCTTCACGCGAATGCAGAGGGCGTCGCCTAGATAGGCCATGGGGATGTCCTCCACCTCGATAACCTCCACCGTGGCGGGGTCCGCCCCGGCTTCGATAGCCTCCGAGCACGCACGCTGCTTCGATTCGGCAATGGCCTGGTCGCGTGGCGTCTCGGAAAGCGAGAACACTTTAGCGATCTGACCGGACACCTGCGCGATAGCCGATCCGATAGCGTTGGCCACCCCGAAGTTCTCCGGACGCAGCACCTGGTCGGCCCCCTCCACATAGTCGGGAGCCAGGATGGAGCCGCCACCCACCAAGATGACGGTCACATCGCCCGCCGACGTCTTCATGGCATCCACTGCATCTTCGATGATGCGCGAGATCTCCGTGTAGGCCGCTTCCACAAGCTCCGAATCGATACCAGCTACCAAGTCCGCATCGCCCACGCCTTCGACCAGGCCCTTCGCTACCACGATATCGGTAGCGGTAAGCGTATCTCCACCGAAGCAGAGCGCCTTGGAGGTAACCTGATAACCCACGCTGCCCGGGCCCACCGTCACGCTGCCGTCGTCGTGCTTGCGTACAAGGGAGCCGCCGCCCAAGCCCACTGATACCAGGTCGGGCATGCGGAAATTCGTGCGTACATCGCCGATCTCGACGGCAATCATGCTCTCGCGCGGAAACCCGTGCGCCAACACGCCTACATCGGTCGTGGTACCGCCAATATCCACGACCACGGCATCTTTCTTCTTTGTCAAAAACGACGCGCCACGGATGGAGTTCGTCGGACCACAGGCGATGGTGAAGATGGGATAGCGTTTCGCATAGTCCACCGACATAAGCGTGCCATCGTTTTGGCCCAGGTACACGGATACGTGCCCGAGGCCTTCAGCAACCAGCGCGGCCTCAAAACTGTCGGCCGTGGTTTGCGCCACGTCGTAGAGCGCCGCATTTAAGATGGATGCGTTCTCTCGCTCGAGAAAACCCAGCGTGCCTATCTCGGAAGACAGCGACACCGGAAACTCCTCGCCCAACTCCTCATGCAAAAGCGCTGCGGCGCGCTTCTCGTGCACGTCGGATACCGGAGAGAATACGCTGGTCACCGCAATGGACTCGAACCCGTCGGCACGCACGGCGGCGGCAACCTCGCGGATTTCCGCTTCGGAAAGCTCGCTGATCTCGCGGCCATCGAACTCGTGGCCACCATGGATGAGGAAGTCGCGCACGCGCATGGCGCCCTTCAGCTCGTCGGGCCAGTCGGCCATGCAGCTGATAGCCGTGGTCGCCGGTGCTCCTATGCGCACAGCGGCCACCTTGTTCAAACGCTTGCGCTCGACGATGGCATTCGTGCAGTGCGTCGTGCCCAGCATGGCGAAGCCGATGTTCTTGGTCGCCTCAGGCCCAATCTGGGTAACCACTTCGTGCATGGCGGCCTTGATACCGCCCATGACATCTTCGGTTGTCGGGCTTTTCGTCGAAGCCACCAGCTTCAAGTTGCCGTCGATGATGACGGCATCGGTGTTCGTACCGCCCACATCGATGCCCAGACGCCACGTCGGTGCAGCGGCTGCGGTGCTCACGTTATCGTTCGTCATGTTGTTATCCATGTTCTCGCTCTTCGATTTCTTGTCTTGAGCCTTGGCAAACTTACAGTTGCTTACCTTGCTGCATTTGCTGCACGGTGTCTTGTGCTTGCACGTGGCGACCTTCTTGCACGTTTTGGCCTTCACAAGCTTTGAAGATTTTTTAGCCTTGGAAGCCTTCTGAGATTTTGCGGCCTTCTTGGGCTTCTTCTTGTCTTTGCCCATTACGCGCTCGCCCCCGCCAGCGCCATGCGATCCTCCACGGGGATGTAGTCCACGTCGTACCCGAATGCACGCGGGCCCACGACCGCCAATCCCGCGGGCGTGCGCCATTGCGAAGCGCAGGGCATTCCCACTACCACCACACGGGCGCCGTACTTCAAACCCTCGGTGGTTACCGGAGCACCCGACTCCATATCCAGCGACATAATGAGATCGGGAGAGGTGGTCACCGGCTCGCCGTCGCGCAGGGCGATAAGGTTCTCGTTCTGGAATTTGATGACCAGCTGGCTGCCCTTGTCCTCGTCGAGGCCGTCCACGACTGCCTGACCGCGCACGAACATGCCGTCGGTCTTGCGCTCTACGTCCACCACTTTGCCGCGGAACAGACGGAATCCCTTTGTCACGCCCAGCATGGCATCGATGGGGTCGGCATGGCTTTCGCGCGCCTCGCGCAACGTGCGGCCGATTTCCTCGCAGAGCGTCGGCGTGTTCGGAATGCAGAAATCCTTCAATTGCTTGCCTGAGCAGGGATACGAAGCCAGGATGGTGTAGCCGCCCATGACCGACGTGGCCTGGCGCGCGATGCGCTCGAGCCACTTGTCGTCGATGCCGCGCACGGTAGTGGTGTTGCCCTTCTCGTCGGCAAGCACCGCCGGCTGACCCTTTACGCCGTTGATGCCCAGCGTGGTCATCTGCAGTTCAGGGAACGCACGGCCCATCAGGTCGCAGTCGACCACGGGGATGCGGCGCGTAGCCGCGAGGATGAACGGAATGGTTGAGTTCACGCCGCCCGCCTCGACCGCGTAGATGGCGTAGGCTTCTTGGCCCAGTTCGCGCACCAGCTCATCGTAGGTGGCCATGGGCTCCAACCCGCTGCATATCTTCTCTACCATAATGGTAGGGGCACCCATCATCTGCGAAACGACGACCAGTGCATCGTCGGGTACTTCGTCGGGGGTGATAAGCTCAACCTCGCCGTACTTCTTGATAGCCTCGATAGCCATGAGCTTGCCGACGTACGGGTCGCCGCCGCCGCCAGCGCCCAAGACGGTTGCGCCCAGCGCCATGTCCTCGATCTCTTTGATGCCGATCATTCGTCTCATGTTTGGATGGGTCCTTTCAAACGGCAGAACGTCTCTAGGGGGCATTGTACTTGACGTCTGCCCGCCTACCCGCATACACCCGGTTAATTCAAAGTTAAACCTGACAACCGGGAGCAACCGGGAGCAAGACGGGCGCTTGTATTCGTTTTTTCGCTTCGCCTTCCCTTTGTCTTTCCCTCTTCCGAAGATTGCCTGTATCCTTTGGGAGAATGAAAAAACGACGTCCAAGGAGCGCTCCCTATGATACTCAAGCAACTGATAGACCTGTACGACGTACTGGACTCGCCTGCTGCGAGCGGAGAGGCGGCGGTTGCGTTCCTGCGCGGGGTCAACCCTGCATGCGATGCGAAAACATACGTGCTTGAAGGACCTAAGGGGTCCACCGACATGGTGCGCGTGCGCATCCCCGGCGCACACGGGCGCTCGACCGGCGGGGAAGCCCCCACCATTGCGCTTCTGGGTCGCCTGGGTGGGCTGGGTGCGCGTCCCGAACGCATCGGCTTCGTATCCGACGGCGATGGCGCGCTCACGGTACTGGCGTGCGCTGCCAAACTGCTCTCGATGCATGCGCGCGGCGACGTGCTGGCGGGCGACGTGGTGCTTTCCACGCACGTATGCCCACATGCTCCTACCTCCCCCCACGAACCCGTGCCCTTCATGGGGTCGCCCGTGGCTACCGCCGACGTGAACCGCGAGGAGATGGGCGGTGCGGAAGCGCAAGGGCCCTGGGCGGCCGATGCGGTGCTGGTCGTTGACACGACGAAGGGCAACCGCATCATGAACGAGCGCGGGTTCATGATCTCTCCGACCGTGCTGCAAGGGTGCATCCTGCGCGTCAGCGATGACCTGGTGGGCTTGGCCGAGATCGCAACCGGGCGCCCCGCTAGCACCTTCCCGCTGTCCATGGCCGACATCACGCCCTACGGCAACGGCCTGTACCATCTGAATTCTATCCTGCAGCCGGCCACCGCAACCGCCGCGCCCGTCGTCGGCGTGGCCATCACCACCCAGACGGCCGTTCCTGGCTGCGCGACCGGAGCCACCCATGTGACCGACCTCGACGAAGCCGGCTCCTTCATGATCGAGGCCGCCAAGGCATTCGGCGAGGGAACGTGCTCCTTCTACGATACGGAGGAGTTCGACCGCTTCCAAGCACGCTACGGTTCGTTCGCCCATCTGCAAACAATGGGCGCGCTGCCGGCAGAGAACCCGGAAGCGTAACCGCGAAGGCTCGCCGATTTTATGCGCAAACCCGAATCGAGCAGACGGTCCCCGGATGTTTCACGTGAAACATTTGCAGCCATTTTTTCGAACGCGAAAAATTGACTGCTGATTTAATGATTGGATTGGTTATAGAATGAATATCGCGCAACGAGCACAGATGATCCTTGAGACGAACCTCGCACTGAGGGCCGATGAGACGCTTCTCGTGGTGACCGACGACGCAACCTACGAGGTGGGCCTGCTGTTCTACACGGCCGCGCGCACGCTAGGGCGATCGGCACTGCTGATGCAGATGCCCGAAGGCCGCGTTTCGGGCGAAGAGCCCCCTGCGGCGGTTGCCGCAGCAATGAAGGCTGCCGACGTCGCGCTGTGCCCGACGGCAAAATCCATCACGCACACGAATGCGCGCATCGCAGCTGCGCAAGCGGGTACGCGCGTCGTCACCATGCCGAGCATAACCATGGACATGCTGCGCGACGGTGCCGCTTGCGCCGATTACGCGCAGGTCGAACGCATCACGCACGCGCTCACCGAGCGCTTAACGAAAGCCCGCACGGCGCGCATCGAAAAGGGAGGCCACGTGCTGACTCTCGATCTCGCCGACCGCAACGGCGTTGCAAGCCCCGGCGTGTACCGCGAGCCGGGCGCGAGCGGCAACTTCCCCTCGGGCGAAGCCTATATCGCGCCGGTCGAGAAGGGCGCGAGCGGCACGGTCCTCATCGATGGCTCGATGGTGGGCATCGGATTGCTGCCCCAACCCCTCGTCGCGCACCTCGAACAGGGTTGCCTCACGCATATCGAAGGCGGCAACGCGGACGGCCCCTATGCCGACCAGCTCTCCGTCCTGTTCGACCGACCCGAAAATGGCACCATCGCCGAGCTGGGCATCGGCACAAACGAGTGCGCGAAGCTCTGTGGCATCATTCTGGAAGACGAGAAGATATACGGCACGGTCCATGTGGCTTTCGGCACCAACACCTCGTTCGGCGGCACCACAAAAGCAGACTGCCACCTCGACGGCATCGTGCTCGCTCCCACCCTCTACCTGGACGACGAATGCGTCATCCGCGACGGGGAGTTTCAATAGGAACGGCCTGAACGCCGAAGGCCTCGAACAGATCGAGCAGTTCTTGGTGCGAACTCCCTCAGCCTTTATGGTGGGCAAGCCCTGACGCTCCCTTTAAAGCACAAGCAACGACATTTCTGGTTTTAGACCATCGAGACCAGCAACGCACCGCCTAGCTACTCCATCAGCAGCACGTCAGCGCGCCCGGCCGCCAAAGAGCGCAGCTCGTCGGTGAACCCTTCGATGCTGAACAACGCATACCCTATCTGTTCGGCCTTATGCGGAACCACGGCTGCCTTCCGTTCAAGGTCACGTAGAACATTTACCCCGACCGGGCCTTTCCAAAACTTGCACTCGCCAAACACGATACCCTCCCCCGAAGCATCAACAGCCACGAGGTCAATTTCCACGTCACGGATTCCCCACCAGCGGCCTACCTTTGCTGGAGTAAAGGGCCATCTCCCTTTCGCAGCGGCTTCCCATACTTTTTCGCAACAGACTGATTCGTACACGTAGCCAACATGCCCATCAATGAAGTTCGCCCGGATTCGACTCATCACCACATCGGAGTGCCCTGATTCAAGCAAACCAAGATTCGGGAATACGTAGCGAAACCAAAACAAAAGATAGTTGTCTTTGATGCGGTAAAGCCCCTTTTTGCTCTTCTCTGGCCGCAGTTCAGTCGCTGGAACTTCTCGTTCAAGAATATCCAAATCGACAAGTGTTTTTAAATATTTAGACAGGCTTGTCTGCTTGACCTCCAACACACTTGCCATGGCACCCAACTTTCGGTTCCCCGCCGCAATTGCCTTGATAAGGGAAAAATAGGTTCCCACCTCCCCAACTTCCTTCTGCAAGAGAAAGTTTGCCTCATCGTAGAGAAAGCTGTTGCGGTTGAGCACATTAGCTTGGATTGCATCTAAAACATCGGCCTTATCCTTGAAAAGTTCGATGTACTTCGGCACACCGCCCGTCACGCTATAGCGCTCAACCAGATCGCGCTTGGACAAATCGTCGAAGAATTCGCCATAGTACGAAAAAGGTATCTGCCCCATTCGTATTTGGGCCGTTCGCCTGCCATAAAGTGGACTTTCGTAAGAAAGCGTCTGTGCAAGCATCAGGGATATAAGAGAGCCGCACAGCACCACCATCACGTTTCTTTTGCTTAACACCGTGTCCCATATCCGTTGGAATATCGAGGGGAACGCAACATTGGCTTTGCCGAGATACTGGAATTCATCGATCACGATAACAAGGCGTTCGCTGTTGCCTTGGGTGAGGCGGTCGAAAAGATCGTCCCATCGCTCGACCGACGCATTGCGCAACAGCGTATCGTCGGTAAAATCAGCTACCAAGTTTTTGAATGCGGCCCTGTTTTGAGCCTCGGATTCCTCGGTGG
>NZ_JAVWUP010000085.1:0-6886 GCF_036667095.1 Gordonibacter sp.
CGCGGAAACAGCATGGCCTCTATTGCTGAGCGCCTGGTTATCTCGGAGAATACCGTGCGTACCCACGCCAAGCACATCTACACGAAGCTCGCTATCCACAAGCGCCAGGAGCTGCTGGACATGCTGGGCCAGCTGGAAGGGTAGCGACCGGTGCATGGTTTCTCTGGCATGCTGCGCGCTCCTTCGCCTCCAGATGCCGGCTGCGCGATGCCGCCAGTGCTATACTGGTGCGCGAACGAAGGCGATTCGAACGAGAGCGGAGCAGCATGGCGGCACAAGATATTCCCAATGGATTTACCGGGTTCGCAAACCGCAAGCCGGGATTCGAGCCGGCGAGCGCAAGCGTCGGGCGTACGCCGGTAGGGGCGTATACAACCGAGGGTACGCCTTTGTCGGGCGTTCCGTCAACGTATGGCAGTGGCGCCCAAGGAGCGTTCCAGTACGCACGCGATCATGCGCGGCCCGATGCGGGTGCCGCCAACTTCGACCCCGACAAGCTGCGGCTTATCCCGGCCACCGATAGGCGCTGGGCGTGGACGGAGGTCGATCTGGGCGTTGTCCGCCACAACATGACGGCGCTCAAGCAGCACGTGGGCCACGGCGTGCGCGTCATGGCTGTGGTGAAGGCCGACGGCTATGGGCACGGTGCGGTGCGCTGCGCGAAGACGGCGCTGAACTCCGGTGCCGAGTATCTGGGTGTCGCCACTATCGACGAGGCCATCGAGCTGCGCGAAGCGCTGGTGAACGCACCGATCCTGGTGCTGTCCCAGCCGCCGATGGAGGCCATCCCGTTGCTGCTGGCCTACAAGGTCATGCCGAGCATCTACACGCCCGATTTCGCCATCCAGTACGCCGAGGCGGCGGATGCCTATAGCATCCGCGCGCCCTACCATCTGGCGGTGAACACGGGCATGAACCGCATTGGCGTGCGCCACGACGAGGTAGTCGAGTTCATGTCGCAGGTGAGCTTTCACCGCGCACTCGACCTGGTAGGCACGTTCACGCACTTCGCGACCGCCGACGCGCCGGAGACGCTGGACTTCCATATCCAGACGAAGCGCTTCTTGGAGGCGCTCCAAGCCATGAAGGTTGCGGGCTTCGACCCGGGCATCATCCATGCGGCGAACTCGGCGGCTACCATTCGCTATCCTGACGTGCATTTCGACATGGTACGGCCCGGCATCGCCCTGTACGGCTTGCATCCGTGCCAGGAAACACGCACGATGATCGATCTGCGGCCCGCCCTGAGCGTGCATGCGCGCATCAGCGACACGCGGCTCGTGCCTATGAGCGAAGGGGTGAGCTACGGGTTGAACTACCGCAGCCCCGGTAGCGTGAGGATTTGCACGCTGCCTCTCGGCTACGCGGACGGCATGCGCCGTGGGCTGTCGGGCCGCACCGACGTGATCATGGAAGGCCGCCGGTTCCGCCAGGTGGGCAACATCTGCATGGACCAGTGCATGTTCGAAGTGGACCTGCGCACCTACGGCACCCGTCGGCGCATCGACCCGCAGATTGGCGACGAGGTGCTGATAGTGGGCCGTCAAGGCGACTCGATCGTCACGTTGGACGATATGGCGAACATGCTGGGCACGATCCACTACGAGCTGTCCATCGGCTTCGCCCAGAGGATGCCCCGGCTCTACGTATAGCGCGCAGAGGGCCGACCGTTCCAAGGCGGGTTATTTTCACGGAGGAGGGTCCCGCGCCCTTTTGAGGGAGCGAGACTAGGCAAGGTCGCACTGGCAGGAAGGGAAATCGCATGTCCAAGCTGCATATACCCTTGGAGGAGATCCGAGCGCAGGTCGAGGCCTGCCATAAGTGCCCGTTGGCCGACGGCCGTACGCAGACGGTGTTCGGCGTGGGGAGCTCCGAGGCGCGTGTGCTCATCGTGGGCGAGGCCCCCGGCAAGAACGAGGACCTGCAAGGCGAGCCGTTCGTGGGCAAAGCCGGCCAGTATCTCAACGAGCTTCTTGCCATCGCCGGACTTGAGCGCAGCGACGTGTTCATCGCCAATGTGCTAAAGTGCCGTCCTCCCGGGAACCGCGACCCCCGTCCCGAGGAGATCGAGCTGTGCACGCCGTATCTGCGCGAACAGACGCGCACGATCGACCCCGACTTCATTGTGACGTTGGGCAATTTCTCCACGAAGTTCATCTTGAAAACGGAGGTGGGCATCACCCGTCTGCACGGCACGCTGCAGCAAGCAGGTAAGTTCAGGGTATTCCCCATCTTCCACCCTGCCGCCGCCATCTACGACCGCTCGAAGCGCGAGGCGCTAGAGAACGATTTTGCCACGCTCGGCGAGCTGCTGGCTGTAAGCGACGCCGACAAGGCTGCGCGGATAACCGACGATGCTCCTGCTCCTGCCGCTACGTCATTGGCATCCGGGTCGGATGCGGAAGCGGACCCTGCGCCGAGCAACAGCCCCTGTAGGGTTTGCCTATAGCTTGGGCTTCGCTATCCAAGGGTGCAATGACCCTGCGTTTGGTCTCCCCCTCTAACGAAAGTTTTCTTTCGTTAGAGGGGGATTTTCGTGCGCTAACGAAAGGAAAACGCGATTTTCTTTCGTTAAGAAACCCCTGAAAACACAATTCAGTTTTTCTGCTGGTCGCTTTCGTTGCGGCTCCTTCGTTCAGAAAGGGGTATTCGCGGTAGCGTGCTCTATGCGGTTGGTCGTCGACTGATTCGGGGTTTTTCGCTCCGCTGGCCGTTCAGTAACGCACTCGAAACACTCGAGTAGAGGGGTCCAAGCTATAATGGCAGGCTATATAAGCAAAAGGCAGCACCGCAGCACGGTGCTGCTTGCATATTTGAGACGGGAAAGGCAGAGGCGACGTGTACGCAATCGAAAAAGTTGAGGCGCTGAATGCGGAAGTAACCCGCATGGTCGTGCATGCGCCCGCTATCGCACGGAAGATCAAGCCTGGTCAGTTCATTATGCTGCGCATCGACGAGCAGGGCGAGCGTATTCCGTTGACGATGAACTCTTGCGACCCGGAGGCGGGCACCATCACTATCATCTTCCAGGCGGTGGGTGCTACCACGATGCGCCTCGCACAGATGCGAGTGGGCGACGCGCTGCTGGATTTCGCGGGTCCGCTTGGCAAACCCACCGAGCTTGAGGGTGTGAAGCGCGCGTGCGTCATCGGCGGCGGCTTGGGTACGGCTATCGCGTACTCGCAGGCAAAATGGCTGCACGATCACGGTGCCGAGGTGGATGTGATCACGGGTTTCCGCAACGTGGACCTCGTGTTGCTCGAAGACGAGATCAACGAGAACTCTACGCGCCAGATCATCATGACCGACGACGGCTCCAACGGCAACAAGGGCCTGGTGACGGCGGCGTTGCAACAGTGTATCGACGAGGGTGCCGACTACGACCTGGTGTTGGCGGTGGGCCCGGTTATCATGATGAAGTTCGTGGCGGCCACGACGAAGCCTTACGGCATTAAGACGCTGGTATCCATGAACCCGCTGATGATCGACGGTACGGGCATGTGCGGTGGCTGTCGCGTGAAGGTGGGCGACGAATACTTCCACGCCTGCGTGGACGGTCCCGACTTCGACGGACATCTGGTCGACTACGACGACGCTATGCGTCGCGGTGTCATGTATCGCAGCTTCGAGAGCTCTGCGCGCGAGGCGGCCGCCGGCAAAGTGGCTTCTGAGGGACGCACATGCGGCGATGCGGCCGTATCTTCCGGTGACGACCACAAGGAGGCCTAGTCGTGGCGAACCTCAAGGTGAACAAGCAGAAAGAAAAAGTGCCCATGCCCGAGCTCGATCCTGTGCTGCGTGCGCAGACGTTCGAGGAAGTGGCGCTGGGCTATACGGCCGAAGAGGCCGTTGCCGAGGCGCGTCGCTGCATCCAGTGTCCGAAGGCGCCCTGCGTGTCGGGCTGCCCGGTTGGCGTGCCTATCCCGCAGTTCATCGAGCAAGTAAGCGAGGGCAACTTCGGCGCAGCTTACGCTATCGTGAAGGGTGCGAATGCGCTGCCCGCGGTATGCGGGCGCGTGTGTCCGCAGGAGACGCAGTGCGAAGGGGTGTGCACGCGCGGCAAGAACGGCGAGCCTGTCGGCATCGGTCGCCTCGAGCGCTTCGTGTCGGACTGGGCGGCGGCTCATCCGGAAGAGGCGGCTGCGGCTCTGACGGAGCTGTCCCACCGCTGTGCGGCCGATCCTGAGGACGGTGCCTGCCCGGTTGTGCCGGAGGTGCTGTCGGCCGCCGATTTGGGCGACAAGCGCGTGGCTGTGGTGGGTTCCGGCCCGGCATCGCTCACGTGCGCGGGCGAGCTGGCCAAGCATGGGGCGGATGTGACCGTGTTCGAAGCACTGCACAAGGTAGGCGGCGTGCTCACCTACGGCATTC
The DNA here is from genome assembly GCF_036667095.1 of Gordonibacter sp. NCBI lineage: Bacteria > Bacillati > Actinomycetota > Coriobacteriia > Eggerthellales > Eggerthellaceae > Gordonibacter > Gordonibacter sp. The sequence continues at coordinate 4,372 of NZ_JAVWUP010000085.1, forward strand.
CCGAGTTCCGCCTTCCCAAGGATATCGTGGCGCGCGAAGTGGATGCTCTCGGAGACAGTGGCGTGTCGTTCGAGCTGAATACGCTGGTAGGCAAGCTCTATGACGTGGATGAGCTCATGGACGAGCGCGGCTTCGACGCCGTGTTCGTGGGCACCGGTGCGGGACTGCCCGGCTATCTGGGCATTCCGGGCGAGGGGCTCAACGGCGTGTCGGTGGCCAGCGAGCTGCTCACGCGCGTGAACCTGATGAAGGCGTACCGTCATCCCGAGTACGAGACGCCGGTCTATGCGGGCAAGCGCTGCGTGGTCGTGGGCGGTGGCAATGTGGCTATGGATGCGGCGCGCACGGCAAAGCGCCTCGGTGCTGACGTGACCGTGGTGTATCGTCGCGGCCGCGACGAGATGCCTGCCCGCACGGAAGAGATACACCATGCCGAACAGGAAGGCATCAGCTTCCAGCTGCTTACCAACCCGGTGCGTATTCTGGGCGACGACAGCGGATGGGTTGCCGGCGTCGAGTGCGTGCGCATGGAGCTGGGCGAGCCTGATGCAAGCGGGCGCCGCCGTCCTGCGGCGGTGGCGGGCAGCGAGTTCGTCATCGACGTGGACATGATGGTGATTGCGGTGGGATCGAAGACCAACCCCCTCATCGCCGAGACCACACCGGGGCTCGAGGTGACGTCGCGCCATCTTATCGTGGCCGATGAGTGCACCTGTGCCACTTCCAAGCCGGGCGTGTTTGCCGGCGGCGACGCAGTCATCGGTGCCGCAACCGTCATCCTCGCCATGGGCGCGGGAAAACGTGCGGCAGCCGGGATCGCGAAATATCTGTCTGAGAACTAAGCCGGGTAGAGAAGCTGGGCGCTGCTCTTTGCATCAGCGCCCGCGCAGCTCAGTCGGTAGCAGGCTGCCCGATGGTACGTTGACAGGTGGTGCCTGCGAGAGGCAAGTCAAGGCGAGCATCGCGCACGTCGCGAGAGGTAAGCCAAGCTTGTTTTCGAAGAGATGCTGTGCAAATTTTTCGTTTTCCCGCAGCTTTTCGAGCGTACAGAGCGTCTTGCGGAATTTCCAGCCCATTTATCTTTCATGTGCATAGTTTTGAACTGCGTTTTCTTCAGATCTCCTGACTGATAGACAAAAGTACTTGGATTTTTAAGGCAAAAAAGTGCGGGAAAACGAAAAATTTGCACAGCATCTCTTCGAATCCGATGTTTTAGGGCGTGCGGTTTTAGGGCATGCAGCTTCTGCGGTAGAATATGAAGGCCAAGGCGAGCATCGCGCACGTCGCGAGAGGGGATGGTGGATGTGGCGTTCGATCCGATAGCCTATATCAACGAGCCGCGATGGATGGGCTCGCGGTTGGGGCTCGATCGTATTCGCGAGCTGCTTGAACGGCTGGGTCGTCCGCAGGATGATCTCAAGTTCGTGCATGTTGCCGGTACGAACGGTAAAGGGTCGACGTGTGCGTACCTCTCCTCGATCTTGCAGGAGGCGGGTTATCGAACAGGTCTGTTCACTAGCCCCTTTATCGAGACGTTCGAGGAGCGTATCCGGGTGGACGGCCGAAATATCTCCTCTGACGAACTCGCTCGCGTGGCGCTTGCCGTGCGCGACCAGGCAGAAGCCATGGACGATCATCCCACCGAGTTTGAGCTGATGTGCGCCGTGGCGCTCGTGCATTTCGTACGCCGTGCCTGCGATATCGCGGTGCTGGAGGTGGGACTGGGCGGGCGGCTCGACTCCACGAACGTTATCGACGCGCCGGAAGTGGCGGTGGTCGCGCGTATCGGACTCGACCATACGGCGCTTCTGGGCAGCACGCTTGCGGCTATTGCGGGGGAGAAGGCCGGCATCGTAAAAGACGGCGTTCCGGTGGTGTCGTGGCCCCAGGAGGGCGAGGCCATGGCGGTGGTGGAAGAGGCGGCGCGCACGCACGGAGCGGCGCTGACGGTGCCCGACTTCGCGCAGCTCCAGGTGGGGCCAGTCGAGCAGCGAGGCGGAACCTCCGTGCGCCTGTTCACGTACGGGTCTTTCTGCAACCTGGAAACATCCCTGTTGGGAAGCTATCAGCCTGCGAACGCGGCTCTTGCCATCGAAGCAGCTCGGGTATTGGGCGAGAACGGCTGGAGCATCCCCGATGCCGTCGTGCGGGCGGGTATTGCGCAGGCTCGCTGGCCGGGTCGATTCGAGGTGGTGGATGCGGGGCCAGATCGACCGACGGTCGTCGTTGATGGCGGCCACAATCCCCAGGGTGCCCGGGCCTTGGTCGATTCCCTGGCCGATGTGTTTCCCGGTAAGAAGCCCGTGTTTGTGATCGGCGTGTTGGAGGACAAGGATTACCCCGAAATGCTCGAGGTTATCCTACCTGCTGGTGCCGGTTTCGTTGCCGTAACTCCCGACAACCCGCGTGCGCTTCCCGCCGACAAGCTGGCGCGCGCCATTCGCTGGACGGGGCAAGACCTGCTGGGTTGCGCTGCCTGCACGAATCCTTATGTTGCTCGCGACATGGCCGACGC
>NZ_JAVWUP010000085.1:6986-10732 GCF_036667095.1 Gordonibacter sp.
GCCGTAGCCGCCGTCGTTGCGGCGATACAGCACGTTTGCCAAGCCCGAGTTGCGATCGGTGTAGGCGAAGAAGTCATGGCCGAGCAGGTCGATCTTCACCAAAGCCTCTTCCTCGGTCAACGGCTCGAACTCGATCTCCTTCACGCGTACGACCTCGTCGTCGGCAGCAAGCTCGTTCATGAGCTGGTCGAGGTTGGTCGGCGCGGTGTGATCCACGCGGATGGTCTCGTCAACGGCGCGCAGCTTGCGGTCGACGACCTTTGTCTTGTACTTGCGCAGCTGGCGAACCACCTTGGCGGCGGCTACGTCGATGGCGGCGTACATGTCCTCTTCGCGTTCTTCCACGCGGACGATGTGGCCCTTCGTGCGCAGCGTTACTTCGCAGCAAGCAGGGCGGGGGTTCGCGGGGTTCTTCTCAACATAAAGGACGATTTCGGCGACCAGGGGATCGATGTCCATGACCTTCATGGAGTTGCCGATCTTCTCTTCGGCATAGTCGCGCAATGCGTCGGTGACGGGCATTTTGCGTCCGGCTACGGTAATGCTCATAGCGCTCACCTCATATCTCGTGGCGAATAAAAAACAGCCTGGTCGTGGAGGTGCCCAACCATGCGGTGAGGGGCGTACTTACCGCTCAAGCAGGTACAAAGCCGACTCCTTACGTCGTAGCTGACAGATACAGCATAGCGTAAAACGGGGGTTTGCGGTGCGTATTTTTGCGGTGTTTGTTGTCAACTTGAAAACAACGCAGCCGGGTGTTGCGCGCGGCAGAGGGACGCGGCGGATGCAGATGCAGAAGCGACGCCCAAGGAAGGACGCCGCTTCTGCATCAGAGTACGCGCGCAGGGGGAGGGAGATATCTTACGCGCCGTAGTATTTCATGGCCGATTGGGCGGCGATGCGGCCGGTGACGGTGCCCATGCACATGGACGAGCCGCTGACGGCGTAGCGCATGTAGAACATCTCGGCATTGGCCAGCGTGCCGCCGGAGTACAGGCCGGGCACGGGTTTGCGGTTCGCGTCGAGCACTTCGGCCTTCGTGCTGATGGCTAGCTGACCGAACGAGTCGTTCGTGTTCGGGGTGATCTCGATGCAGTAGAACGGACCCTGCTCGATGCGCTTCAAATCTTCGGGCTTCTTGTGGAAGTCGGGGTCCTCGCCGGCGTCGCACAGCGTGTTGTACTTCTCGATGGTTTTCACCGTGGGGTAGGGAGGCAGGCCTGCCGCGATGGCTGCTTCCTCGATGCTGTCGGCCTTGTGCGCCACGCCCTTCTCGACCGCCTTGGCCAGAAGACCCAGGCGCTTTTCGGTCTGCTGGGAGTCGCAGATGATGAAGAAGTGGGCACGTCCGCTTTGCACAAACGGCGTGAAGTAGTCGAACTGGCTGGTCATAGACTCATTGGCGCAACGGTATCCCAGGTCGGTCAAGAACACGCCCGTGTTGACCATGCGCAGCCCGGAAATCTCGTCGTTCAGCGGCACGGGGTCGCGGCCCACGAGGTGGATCTGCGACAGGCCGCCCTTCATAAGCGTCATGGCGCCGGCCTGGCGGGCCAACTCGATGCCGTCGCCGGTGTTGCTGGGGCTGGAAAGCGAGTGCCAACCCACGGTGCCGGGGGCATAAAGCTCTTTCGCCCAGTCCTGGCCGTCGAAGCCGCCGGAAGCCAGCATGACGGCCTTCGCGGTAATGGTGTACTCGGTCTTGCCTTCGCGCGCTTTCACGCCGGACACTTTGCCGCCATCCATGAGCACTTCGATGGCGCGCGTCTTCATCATGACCTCGGCACCGTTTTTCTCGGCTTCGGCAATGAGCGTGTCGATGATGAACTTGCCGCCGTTCTTCACGACCATGGAGCGGTCGGAAACGCCGTCGCCGGGTTTCTTGTTGAATTCGCAGCCCATCTCGACCAGCCAGTCCATGGCCGCGCCGCCGTTGTCGGCCACGAGGCGGCAGATGTCGATGTTGGCATCGCCGTCAGACTGCGTAAGGAAGAACTGCGCGATCTCTTCGGGCGTGCCGTAGTTCGTGAGTCCCAGGCTGTCCTGGTACTTGGAGCCGCAGCAGTAGAAGTTGCCCGTGCAGATGGACGAGTCGCCGCCGGAGATATCGTGCTTTTCCAGCACGATGACCTTGGCGCCGGCGCGCGAGGCCTCCACGGCCATGCTCATGCCCGCGATGCCGCTGCCCACGACTACGATGTCGGCTTCCTTGGCCTCCTGCTTGTCGGCAGGCTTCTCGGCGGCAGCCTGGATGGTGTCGGCCTTCGACGTTGCTCCCTTGTCGGATGCGGACGCCTCGCTGCCGTCGGCATCGGGCTTGCTGGGCGCGGCACTGCTCTGAGGCGCGCAGCCCGCAAGGCCCGCTCCGGCCATAACGGCTGCCGTGGCACCGAGTCCTACCAGAAACGAGCGACGCGAAACGCCGCCTTTGATCAGTTCATTCCCCTGCTCCGTCATAACTATTCTCCCTCTCGGTCAGTTTTCCGATAGTGCTTCAAGTCGCTTTCGGCGAGTTCCTCCGACCTCGCCTTTGACTGCCGCCTATGTTCGGGGAAGAGGCCAAGACCCGCCAGCACCAAAAGGGGTGGGCGTGCAAAATTCCCTAAAGTACCAGTTCATAAGTGTACCTCCCTCCTGAATGGAGGGGTGGGGGAAGAGGTGGCGAGCGAGGGGGCGGTAGGCGGCGAGGGCGAAAAGGGGAAGGTCGGGCGTCGTTGGAGCGGAGTTGTGCGGGCGAAGATAAGGGAGGGGGACGGTAAAGCTGCGAAAGGCATGCGGATGCGAGAAATGCCGGGGTACGCCGGGCCGAGGTTGGAAGGGCTAGTGCTTCTCGATGAACAGCTCTACGCGGTCGAGCAGGTCCTGCTTGTCCACCGATCCGCTTTTCTGGTAGACGTTGTGGATGTAGCCTTTGACGGTGTTCGGCGACAGTCCCAGTTCGGCGGCGATGTAGGTGCGCGTGCGGCCTTGGCAGAGCAGTTCCAGCACTTCGGCCTCGCGCGGGGTGAAGCCGTGCAGCTCGGAGAAGGTGCGCATCAGGGCCGTGCGAACTTCGCGTTCGGCCAGGGCGGGGGATTGCGTACGTGCAGTACCGTCGGCGTCGACGGGGTTCGCGGTTGCCTCTGGTGCGGGGGTTGCTTCTTCTGCGCGCGTTCCTCTTTCTTTTTTGTGGCGCTCGAGCCGTGCTGCGACGATGGGGTTCAACGCCAGTACGAACAGCGAGACGAGAGACACTAAAGCCAGGCCCGCAATCAGGTTTTCCTCGGTGAGGACGGCGGCTCCGAATGCAACGCCGCCCAGGATAAGCAGGCTTCCCACGCCCAAGGCCACGCTCAGGTACACCCACATCGACACGTTGTCGCGGGTTGCCAGCTGGCAGAGGATGATGCGCAGGTTCATGCTGGACAGGTAGTAGGCTACGAACACCAACACGGCCGCTGCGATATGCAGGGCTTGCGAAGTGATAAACGGCAGGGCGATCAAGGCGACGGCTACCACGGGGAACAGCAAGTCGTAGAGGTCGGATGCGGGCTGGCGCTTCGAGGTGCGCAGCGAGCCGGCGAACATGATGGCGGCGGCTACGACAATGCCCAGCACCGCCTGCGCCTCGATGGGCAGCAGGTCGGCTTCGGCGTTCGTGGCCACTTGGCTTACCGCGCCGAACACGAACGAGAACACTGCCAGATACGAGATGGCTTTCACGAAGTCGAAGGCACCCGTCTTCGAGAAGCTGATGCGCCGGCCGA
>NZ_JAVWUP010000086.1:0-10708 GCF_036667095.1 Gordonibacter sp.
TTCCCTCAATCTAGCACGTGAGGTGGCCGACGGCGAGCAGGTGCTTGTTCCCAGCGAGGCGGATAGGGCTGCCGCGGCTGCTGGCGATACGGCAGCAGGATCGCTTACGGGTGGGACAGCAGGCAGCGCGGGCGCACTTGCGGGAGGAGGCAGGGTCAACATCAACACCGCCTCTGCGGTGCAGCTCGATACGCTGCCGGGCGTCGGGGCCTCGACCGCCGAGAAGATCATCGCGGATCGGGAAGCGAACGGGCCGTTCAAGACGGTCGAGGATTTGAAGCGCGTGGCGGGTATCGGCGATAAAAAGTTCGCCGCACTGGCCGATGCGATCAGCGTCGGATGAGGGTCGTCGCATGCACAAGCCGCCTTCCTTGTCCGTGCGTCCGGGCATTCCTCCGGTGCTCGCCTGCGCGCTTTGCCTCTGGGCGTCGTGCGCGGCAACGTTCTCACTTGCTCGGGAGTGCGCAGGCGAGGCTGTTCTCGTTGTCGGCGTCGTTTCGCTTGTCGCAACGATAGCTGCGGCAATACTGCTGTGGAAGCGCCGTACGGCGCTTGCCTGGTGCGCTCTGCTCGGCTTGTGTGCAGGCGTTGTCTGTGGATGCGCTGGTGCGGTTGATTTGCAGGCGGCGCAACGCCTAGCATCGTGCGAGCCTGCGGCCCGTATGAGATTCGAGGCTGTCGAAGACTCATCGGAGGGCCTCTACGGCATGCAGTGCGTCGCCCGAACGCGCTTGGAAGACGGCCGTACCGTCGAGGCGAGGCTTCGTTTCGACGACAGGGGGCAGCCGGTACGCTACGGCGATGTCTTCCAAGCCGAAGCCTCCCTCGCTGCTCCGGCAGGTAAGGCGGCAGAATACTGCTGGCAGCGCGGTATTGCTGCGACAGGGACGGTGCGCAACGTTGAGGTCGTCGAGCGCCACGACCTTTTCGGCGCGTTGCTGGCGGTGCGGGCCCAGGCGATCGACGCCCTGGGAGCCCAAGGAGGCGAGCGTGCTGCGGTTTTGCAGGCGCTTGTCTGCGGTGCGCGTTCGGGCCTCGACGGAACCGACGTGTACGAGGCCTTCAAGGTGGCAGGCCTCGCTCATGTAATTGCCGTATCGGGTGCGCATCTTGTCATTATATGCGCGCTTGTCGGAGCCGTGCTGAGGGCCGCGCGAGCACCGCGCGCGTTTTCCGTAGGCATGCAGATGGTGCTGATCCTCTGCTATCTGGTGCTTTCAGCAGCTCCCGTCTCGGCTGTGCGTGCAGCGGTCATGACGGTGGCAGGCATGACCTCGTTCTTTGCAGGGCGAAGGCCCTCCAGCTTGAATGCGCTGGCGGTATGCATCATCGCAATTGTAGCGACATCGGCTCCTGCCGCTTTGTCGGTGTCGTTCGCTCTCTCCGCGCTCTCCACGCTGGGCATCGTGCTGTTCGCGGGCCTGGCTGCAACTTGGATTGGGCGGCTCGCACGGCTTCCGCGTTTTGCCGCCGAGGCGCTGGCGCTGACGGCTGCGTCGAGCATCATGGCCCAGCCGCTTTCCTCGGCGCTGTTCTCTCAAGTATCCCTGGTGGCCCCGCTGGCGAACATACTGACGGCACCCCTGTTTCCCCTTGCTTGCGCAGGCGGCCTCGTCGCATCGTTGGTCGCCGTCTTCGCGCCGTATCTTGGCATGCCGTTGGTAGGTGCAACGGGTTTTGTGGCAGACGCCTTGTGCGCTGTCGTGCGTTTCTGCGCGGAGATGCCGTTCGCGAGTATTCCTGTAGCCGTGCCTTTGGCCGCGGCCATGGTCTGTACTGTCGTGGGCTCTGTGGGGCTTTGGCTTTGGTGGCCGAAGCCCCGGTTGCTTCTTGCGGGAGGCTTGGCAGCCGCCGCTGTTGCGACTGCCCTCGGGGTAGCTTTCGTCGTACCGGGCTTTGCCGGCGACAAGATCGTCATGCTGAACGTTGGCCAGGGCGATGCGTTTCTGGTGCGCAGCCAGGGTGCTGCCGTGCTGGTGGATACCGGCAATCAGGACAGGCTTCTGCGTGAGGCCCTTGCGCGCCACGGTGCATATCGGCTGGATGCTGTCGTGGTGACCCATGGCGACGACGATCATTGCGGCTCGCTCTCCTCCTTGAAGGGCACGGTTCAGGTGGGGCGCGTGCTGCTTGCGCAAGATGCGCTTACCTGTCCTTGCGACGCGTGCGCTTCCCTTCGTCGGTCTGCGGAAGCCCTGGTCGGAAAGGATAGGGTGGAGGGTCTTGCAGTGGGTGCCGGCCTCCGTGCCGGAGTCTTCAACTTGAGCGTCATCTGGCCCGAAGCCTTCGCCGAGGAGGGCGGTAACGCCGACAGCGTATGCCTGCTAGCTCGTGCCGATGCAGATGGCGACGGTGCGCCTGATATGTCGGCGCTGTTCACGGGCGATGCGGAGCATGCGGAGTTGGCCGAGATGGTGGCGCAGGGAAAGGTCGGTCGGGTTGACATCCTGAAGGTGGGGCACCATGGATCGAAGAACGCGCTCACCCCCGAACTGGCTGCTGTCCTTTCCCCGCGCGTGGCCTTGGTCAGTGTTGGTGCGGGCAACCGCTATGGGCATCCAGCCGACAAAACGATACAGGAGCTTGCAGCGGTGGGAGCGCGTATCGAGCGCACCGACGAAGCGGGGGATGTTTCGTGCGAATTGCGCGCAGAGGGCATCGTGGTCAGGTGAGCTGCGGTAGAATGCTGGGCATGCCTGAGAACAAGAAAAAAGATGCACTGCTGCCGGCCTACCTGGTTGTCGGCGAGGATGCACTCAAGCGCGACACGGTCATGAAGCGCCTGCGTGCTCGCTTGTCGGCGCTCGGTGACCTGTCGTTCAACTCCGACGAGTTTGCCGGTGAGACCGCCGCCGGCGAAAGTATCGTCTCGGCTTGCAACACCGTTCCCTTCGCCAGTCCGGTGCGCCTAGTGGAAGTACGTGGAGCCGACAAGCTGAAGAAGGCGGATGCCGAAGCGCTGGTTGCCTACCTATCCTCGCCGAGCGAGACTACGGTGCTGGCGTTGGTCGCCGAGAAGCTGGCGAAGAACACGCGGCTGTACAAGGCCGTCTCCGTTTTGGGCAAGTCGGCGATTATAGACTGCACACCCCTCAAACGCTACGAACTGCCAAAGACCGTGCGCGCCATGGCCACCGGCCATGGCGTTACGCTCACCGAAGGCGCCGCCGTGCAACTGGTGGAGCTGGTGGGCGAGGACACGATTCATCTGGACAACGAGCTGAAAAAGATCGCGCTGGCACATCGGGGCACCGATGCAGTGAACGAGCATGAGATCATGGGCTTGGTCAGCCGTACGGCTGAGGTGAAGCCCTGGGAGTTCGTGGATGCGTTCTCATCACGCGACACGAACAAGTGCCTGCTGTACTTGGGGCGCATGGGGTCGGTGTCGTCCCATGCCTTGCTGGCTATGTGCACGACACGCCTGCGCGAGCTGGTATGCGCAAAGGCGATGGCTACCCGCGGCAACGCGCGTGGTGTGGCCGCTGCCCTGAAGATGCCGGATTGGCGCTGTAAAAACCATGCTGCCTGGGCGCGTGCGTTCTCGTCTGAGGATCTGCGCAACGCGTTCGCCTCCGCGCGCGATACCGAACGCGCCATGAAAAGCGGAACCGATCCCGATGCCGCTTTCCTCGATTGGGTGCTTTCGGTAACGACGCGCTAAGGCAGCTGTCATCTGCTCCGGATGCTGCGTATCGCCGGGCGTACCACATAATCGAAAAAGCCCCGGAAACGGGGCTTTTTCTTCCTTGATATGCGGATGGATCGCGGGCGATCCAAGAGCATGCGTTATTCTGCGGCAGCTTCCTCAGCAGGAGCCGCGGCAGCTTCGGCGGCAGCAGCCTCAGCCTCAGCTTTGGCAGCCTCTTCGGCTTCCTTGGCCTTGCGCTTGGCAGCAGCAGCCTCGTCCTTCTGGGACTTCTCGCGGCGCTTGGCCTTCTCGGCGGAAGCAGCCTTCATGGCCGCTACGCGCTCGACCTTGGCAGCAGCCTTCTTGGAGCCGGTGTTCTGCTCTTTTTTGGCCGGCTTCACGTAAGCGGCGCGATCGGCATCGGTTGCGATGTCCTTGACGAGCAGCATGATGCCGCTCTTGCGGTTGGAAGCCTGGTTCTTGTGGATAACGCCCTTCGAAGCAGCTTTGTCCATGAGGCGGCAGGCGGCCATGGCGGCAGCATAAGCCTCGGCACCGTTCTCGGCGGCAACAGCATCCTTGACGCGACGGATCGCGGTTTTCAGCTCGGACTTCACTGCGCGATTGCGCATACGGGATTTCTCGTTGGTGATGATGCGCTTCTTTTGGCTCTTGATGTTCGCCATGCTGGTTCTTCCTCCAATGGATCTTGTTTTCGGTTCTTCGCGAAACCTTCGTTTTCCTGCGTTTCCAGTCTGTCCGCATGCGGTGCAACCGCAGGTGCATCAAGATACCCAGTGCCAAAAAGCCTCGCAAAGACCCATGAAGGATCCCGGCACCCGCATAAAGCGGGGAAGCCGTGCGATAAAAGGAAACAGGCGGGATTTCTCTGTTTCGCTAGACCAGTCGGTCACTCAGCTTGACGAATCCTCAAGTGCAGCCACGTCTGCGGATTGGCGACGGATACCCGTCGCACGTTCGTATCGCTGAATACGCAATTTGTTAGGATACCAGATGCTGGCTCTTTTTTCCGAAAAAAGATGGATACGTGGATTTATCTACGTAGAGGCGCTGCTTTTCATGCTGGCCGAGATACGGAACCTGATGCCACGAGGCCCCTCCTGATCGAAGCAGGGAGGGGCCTCGTGGTTCCCGGCATACCAAGCGTTGCCGGTGATCGTACGTAAGCCTAGTAGTTCTCGCAGCGGATCTCGAAATGCTCGCGGCCGTGGTCGCAGACGGGGCATACCTCGGGCGCTTCGGTGCCGAAGTGGATGTGGCCGCAGTTGTTGCACTTCCAGGCGTACACCTCGCCGCGCTTGAACACCTCTCCGGCGTTGATGCGCTCGATAAGCTGGCGGTAGCGCTCCTCGTGCTCCTTCTCGACGGCCGCCACGCCGTCGAGAAGCTCGGCTAGGTCGGCGAAGCCTTCGGCGCGGGCGGTCTCGGCGAACTCGGCGTACATTTCGGTCCACTCTTCGTTCTCGCCAGCTGCGGCGTCGGCAAGGTTTTCGAGCGTGGTGGGAACTTCGCCTCCGTGAAGCGCCTTGAACCAGAGCTTTGCATGTTCTTTCTCGTTCTTGGACGTTTCGAGGAAGATGTTCTGGATCTGGACGTAGCCGTCCTTCTTCGCCTGGCTCGCGTAGTAAGCGTACTTCGTGTGCGCCTGCGATTCGCCGGCAAATGCAGTTATCAGGTTCTTCTCGGTTTGCGTGCCCTTCAACTCCATGATGGTTCCCCCTTCTGCGACGTTGCCGCCGCCTGTTGCGTGTCGTTTTCTACGTGCATGCAATAGTAATCTACGCAGGAAGGGAATGCTGCCGGACATTCTTTATTTAGACTATTTTTATAGCAATTGGACAGCCCTTGAGTCTTCGACAGGTATTGGCCTCCTTGGTAGCGAACCTGTGTATTCGGGCGTTGGACAAGTGCGAACAAGTGCACTTCGTCTGGAAAAGGGGCGCAGGGGGACGCACATGCGCTATCATGGGCGAACTACGACCAAAACCCGAAGAAACGGAACCGATGAGCACCGATCCGAACCTCATACGCAATTTCTCTATCATTGCGCATATCGACCACGGCAAATCGACGTTGTCCGACCGCATCTTGGAGCAGACCGGCACGGTGGCGCACCGCGACATGCAGGCGCAGCTGCTGGACAGCATGGACATCGAGCGCGAGCGCGGCATCACCATCAAAAGCCAAGCCGTGCGCGTGGACTATGCTGCCGATGACGGCCAGACCTACCAGTTCAACTTGATAGACACGCCGGGACACGTGGACTTCACCTACGAGGTGAGCCGATCCTTGGCCGCTTGCGAGGGCGCGGTGCTGGTGGTGGATGCCACGCAGGGCGTTGAGGCCCAGACCGTGGCCAACGCCATGCTGGCTATGAATGCGAACCTGGAGATCATTCCCCTGATCAACAAGATAGACTTGCCCGCCGCCGAGCCCGAGCGCGTGCGCGAGGAGATCGAAGAGGGCCTAGCCATTCCCGCCGACGACGCGGTGCTGGCTTCGGGCAAGACCGGCGTGGGCGTACATGATCTGCTGGAAGCCGTGGTGTACAACATACCAGCTCCTGTGGGCGATGCGGAGGCGCCCTTGCGCGCCCTTATCTTCGACTCGTACTTCGATGCGTACCGTGGTGTGGTGGCGCTGGTGCGTGTGGTGGACGGCTCTATGAAGAAGGGCGACCGCATCCGCATGCTGGCCACTAAGACCGAGGCCTTGGTGGAGGAAGTGGGTGCCCGCCGCCCGGTGGAGACGCCCATGCCCGCACTCGGGGTGGGAGAGGTGGGCTACCTGGTCACCGGCCTGAAGGATGTGAGCCAGGTCAAGGTAGGCGACACTATCACTTCGTTGGCGCGGGGTGTGGACGAGCCCCTTCCGGGCTATCGCGAGGCAAAGCCTATGGTGTTCACCGGCCTGTTCCCCCTCGAAGGCGACCAGTACGAGCCGCTCAAAGAGGCGCTTGAGAAGCTGGCCCTGAACGACCCGGCGCTTGCCTGGGAGCCGGAGAAGTCCCATGCGCTCGGCTTCGGCTTCCGTGTGGGGTTTTTGGGGCTGTTGCACATGGAGGTCATCAAGGAGCGCCTTGAGCGCGAGTTCAGCCTTGACCTGCTGGCCACGGCTCCGAGCGTGGAGTACCACGTGTTCCGGGCGGGCGGCGAGATGCTGTCCTTGCACTCTCCGCAGGAGATGCCCGACCCCGGCGAGATCGAGCATATCGAGGAGCCGTACCTAAAAGCCAAGATACTCATCCCTCCCGACTACGTGGGCGCGGTCATGGACCTGACGGTGGCGCGACGCGGTACGTTCGTCACCATGAACTACCTATCGCCGACGACGGTGGAGCTAATCTGGGATATCCCGCTTTCCGAGCTGATCATGGACTACTTCGACCGTCTGAAGTCCAACACGAAGGGGTATGCGAGCCTCGACTACGAGTTCGATGGCTACAGGCCCTCCAAGCTGGTGAAGCTGGACATCCTGCTGTCGGGCAAGCCGATCGACGCGCTGTCGTTCATCGTGCACAAGGACAAGGCCTACGACCGTGGGCGCGTGCTCACGGAGAAGCTCAAAGAGATCATTCCGCGCCAGATGTTCGAGGTACCCATCCAGGCTGCCATCGGTGGACGCGTGCTGTCGCGCGAGACGGTGAAGGCCAAGCGCAAGGACGTTCTCGCGAAGTGCTACGGCGGCGATATCAGTCGCAAGCGTAAGCTGCTGGAAAAGCAAAAGGCCGGCAAGAAGCGCATGAAGAACATCGGCAACGTGGAAGTACCGCAAGAGGCCTTCATGGCCATACTGAAGGTTGACGACTAGGCTTGATCGCGCGCATCGGCGCCGAGCCTTAAGGCAGGTAGGGATATGGCACGCAAGCAAGAATTCGACTGGCTCGACGATCCGTTCGACGAGAAGAAGGCCGCACAGGACCAGACGCAGGCGGCAACTTCGGGCGGCAACAAGATGGCGCTTGGCTGCGGGTGCCTCGTTGTGGTGGTTGCCATCGTCGGTTTGCTAGTATTCGCAGCCGTGAGCATGCTCGATGTCCTGGCCTCGTAAGCCAGGGTTTTCTGTCCGAAATCTAGTGAGGGACGCCTGAAATCAAGATGCACGACTTCTTCCGACAGCACCGCCTTTTGCTGGCACCTATGGCGGGCGTGAGCGACGAGGCCTTGCGCACGCTTTGCCGCGAACAGGGAGCCGATCTTACCTACACCGAGATGGTGTCGGCGAAAGGGCTTTCCTACGCCAACGAGAAGACGCGCCACCTGCTGCGCCTGGCCCCTGCCGAGGATCAGGTGGCAGTGCAGTTGTTCGGCCATGAGCCCGACACGATGGCGGCGCAGGCGGCTTGGATCGAAGACGAGATGGGGGATTCCCTCGCCTACCTGGACATCAACATGGGCTGCCCGGCCCGCAAAATCACCTCGAAGGGGGACGGCTCGGCGCTGATGCGCGACCCCGAGCTGGCGGTCGCCATCGTGGGCGCGGTGACGGCTGCGGTGAAGCATCCGGTGACGGTGAAGTTCCGTCGGGGTTGGGCCGAGGGCGACGAAACCTGCGTGGAGTTCGCCCGGCGCATGGAAGAGGCGGGTGCGGTGGCCCTTGCTGTACACGGGCGCTTTGCCGAGCAGCTGTACCGAGGGCGTGCCGAATGGGATGCGATCGCGCGAGTGAAGCGTGCGGTCGGTGTTCCGGTGGTGGGCAACGGTGACGTGCGCACCGGGGCCGATGCCGTGGCCCTCGTGCAGCGCACGGGTGTCGATGCGGTGATGATCGCGCGCGGGGCCGAGGGAAACCCCTGGTTGTTCGCGCAGGCCAAAGCGGCGTTGGCGGGAGATCCCGAGCCGGATGCGCCCTCTGCCGGCGAGCGCATCGACATGGCGCGACGTCATGCCCGGCTGCTCTTTGAGCGCCAAGGGCGTAACATCGTGCGCATGCGCAAGCATGCCATGTGGTATATGGCGGGTCTTCCCGGGGCCGCGGTGGCCCGGGAGAGGATCAACGCTTGCGTGACCCTGGAAGACTTCGACCGGGTTTTCGACGAGCTGCTGGAATGCATCCGAGACCATGAAGCGAGAGGCTGAGACACTATGCCGCACGATCCTTACAAGGCGCTCTACCTGCATCTGCCGTTCTGCGTGAAGCGGTGCGGGTACTGCGACTTCTCCACGGCGGCGGTAAGCGCCGACAGCCCCGAGATCGATGCGTACGTCGAGGATATGGTGCTGCAGATACGTCGTAAGGCGAAAGAAGGGGAGCTCGGCGCCCTCAAGACGGTGTACGTGGGCGGCGGCACGCCGAGTTATGTGGGGCTGGCTCGGTTGTCCAACCTGTTGTACACCCTGTCGCTTTCGATGCACCTGACGCCCGAGGTGGAGTGCACGATGGAGGCGAACCCCGAGAGCCTGACCGAGCGCATGGTGCGCGATATCTGGGCACTGGGAGTGAACCGCCTGTCCATTGGCGTGCAGAGCCTCGACGACGAGGTACTACGCACGCTCGGACGGGCCCATACGTCCGACGACGCGCGCCGTGCTATCGAGGCGGCGCTCACGCGCTTCGAGAACGTGAGCGTGGACTTGATGTGCGGCATCCCTGGACAGAGCGAGCAGAGCTTCGAGGACAGCGTGCGCGAGGCCGTGCGCTTGGGCGTTGCGCACGTGAGCGTGTACCCGCTTACCATCGAACCGCATACCGCCTTTGAGCAGGCGGTGCTGAAAGGCGCGTTGGAGGAGCCGGACGACGATGTCGAGGCGGCGCATATGGAGATAGCTGCACGTGTGTTGTCCGAGGAGGGCTTCGAGCGCTACGAGGTGGCAAGCTACGCACGCCCCGGCTTCGCATGTCGCCACAATATCGCCTACTGGACCGGCGTGCCCTACCTGGGGATCGGTCGCTCGGCCGCCACGATGACCCAGAATGCAGACCGGCGCATGCGCACGCAAGACGGCCAGGTGACCGACGACCTAGGTCTGGCCTCGATGGCCGCCGAGGACCTCATGCTGGGCATGCGTATGACCTGCGGCGTATCCGACGAGCAGGTGGAGCAGGCGGCGCAGCTGCTGCCGGAAGCGCACGAGGCTTTTGCGGAGCTGGCAGGGGAGGGCTTGGTTGTGCACGCAGACGGCCGTTGGCGCCCCACCGAGCACGGTTGGCTTTGCGGCAACGAGCTGTACGGGTGTCTTTTCGACCTGACCCCGTAGGGAGCGGGCTCGCGGTAGGGCCCCAACCCCCGCCTCGGTGTCGAGACAGGGGTTGGGCAGGGGCGAGGCTTAGGATCACGCGGCTCCTAAGCTGCCGTAGTACGCTGGGGGGCTAGTTCGCCGCAGTGATGTAATCGGCGGCTCCTTTGCCGCCTATGCGCCCCCAAGTGAAGCAATTAGACAACGTGAAGCCCATGTAGGCTGAATTGCAGCTTGCCTCTCCGCCTATGAACAATCCGGGGATCGGGGTAGTGTCTGCCCTGACCACTTCGCCGCTCTCGTTGCGCACTACGCCGCCATAGGTGATGATCTGGCACGGCACGACCGGCAGTGCCACAAAGGGCGCAGCGAGCTTTTGGGTTGGAACGCGGCCGAATTCCTTGTCGAATCCGGCATCCACAGCACGGTTGTAGGTATCGATGGTGTCAGCGAGGCCAACGGCATCGACGCCCATGTTTGCCGCCAGTTCCTCAGCACTCCCGCCTTTGACGTACTCAAGGTTCTTCCCGCGCTTGGTCTTTCCGCCGGTTGCCGCCACGGCCGCCTCGTCGGAGACCTGCCATACGTATCCGGTGCCGTCACGGTGTATCTGATCGAATACGGGGTCGTTCAGGTTTTGGCTCATGTATCCCATGTCGCCTTCGTTGGTGAAGCGCTTGCCGGCGCTTCCCACCAGTATCATGTTCGGAAGGTTCGTGAAGCCGTTGACATTGGCGCTGGCCGATGTCCCGCTATGGTCTTTCATGATGGTGTAGTCTTTAAGGACGCACATCATGTCGTTGGTATGAGAGAGCAGCGCCCCTGCATTCGATGCGGCCACGAGGCCGTCCCCTTCGGAAGAGGGATAGCCTATGCCGAA
>NZ_JAVWUP010000087.1:0-10628 GCF_036667095.1 Gordonibacter sp.
TACCGTTCGAGCACCATTGCTATAGCAACTCGACCATGACTCATAGTGCTATAGACTTTTCCATAAATGTAATACACTACGTATCACCCACTGAAGGGACACGCTATTAAAACAAAGCCATGCGCAATACGTTTCTCCGAGACTGAGAAAAATGCGATTGAGCAATATGCATATCGTCATGACATGACGTTTTCCGAAGTTGTAAGAAAATCCACTGAGGCTTTCCTTGCAATGGAAGAAAGGGACCACCTTTCGCTGACCGAGTTAGCGGAACGGGCAGCCGATGAAGATCCAGATCTTCTCTATGACCAGTTCCTAGATGATTTTTCTCATTCAGGTGAAAAGATTCTCTTAATCAGCAAAGAACCAGATTGGAGGGGGGGGACGCTGCGTATTGGCTCTGTCTCTTAGCGGCGACCGCTCATAAACTTGCACATGACAATTATCTACCTGTCCCCAAATGGGCGCTTTCTGAACGATACGTGGCACCAACCCCCATCTATGGCATGAATACCGAAAACCCGACTTCCAGGCATATCTCGTGAAGACAACCCCAATGGAATTTCGCTGCCATAACATGTTCCTTGGCGACAACGCCTTGTCTCGAGTCTAGCAAGGCTTCGTGTGATTATGAAAGAAATAATGGATTAAAATATTGCTCCTATGGTCCATTTTTCACCATAAAGTCGTTTCAGCAGTACTTGCAGAGCAAAGAACCTGGCACTTCCAATGAATAGACGCCTTGAGAATTGAGAAATTATGCACACCGACGGTATTTTTGTTTCAGACTTCCTAGAACTCGATGACGAGCTCGACTCGCTTGGCGTATTCGATTCTTTGCTCGACAAAGATAGCAACTTCTTTATCAATGTTGTAAGACTTAAAGCTACTTTAGTGCCTGAGTTTCAGGATGCATATGCGCACCTCAATATGTTTTTTAGCGATATCGCAACGATCTTAAGTTCATCCCAAGGCCCCAAGGCGATGGACAAAATGTATCGCGAAGCTCGCAAAAAGTTTGTATTTTCGGAAGTGAACGGAATCAACTTAGGCTTTGCCGAATCTGAATACGGTGCGGGATTTGGAAAGACTCTTTCTGACAAAGTATTGCAAGATGCCTTTGAAATTATCAAGAGCGGGTCAAAACAACCTGAAATTTTTCATTTGGTTGGTTTGTTTGAAGAAAATATCGGCCCCGACAGATTGAGCGACATGATTGCAACAATCATACAGCCCGATATCGAAGCTTACACCCGAAGGATCCTTGAGGATTTAGGTATAAACCATTTAACTAGGCCAGGTTTATCATTCAATTCAGAAGGTCTTATTAATAACCCGTTCAAAAAGACATGCATACTTCTTTTGCCAGTAGATATTCTCCATGAATTACCAATTGCCAGATGCTGGGAGGATATTGAGCATGTTGCTTCCGAGAATGCCGCAATACGCAGAGAAATCAACGAAGAAATATGCGAAGAATGGAGCAAGTGGGCCTCAGCAGCAAAGAAAAACTACATCAGAGAGCATGTCTTCATGCAACCCGATCGATGCCAAAGGGTTATCGACAACTACAGGGAAGAATGCGTTGCGCCATTCAATCCCTCATCTAACGTCGATTATTTCGCAAAACGTATCCTAAAGGAATTGAGGGGTTCGCTGAAGTGCGATGCGGAAAGAAATGATATTAATAGCCTTCAAGGGGCTCTTGACGTAATTGCCATCTTCCAGGATTGGGTTGAAAACCATCGCGGATGGGATTTTATTCGAGAAGCTCCGTCAGCCAAAAGGGAGAAATGCGTACAGCTTGCAATTTCCCTTGCGGGAAAGCATTACGTCCAAGTTAATAACCTCGATTTTAGCTCAGAGCCAGATGCGGGCCGCGGTCCTGTAGATTTCAAACTCAGCAGAGGTAATGACAAAACCGTTGTCGAGGTCAAACTTTCAAGTAATAGCCAATATCTACACGGATACCAAGAACAGATTCAGGAATACGGCAAGGCCGAAAATACCAGTCATCTAGTTTACGTTTACGTAGACTTAGGCGATCATCCGAGGCGTCTTGAAAAAATCAAAACAGCCATTAAGGCTGATGAGGAAAAGCACGCCTCTCATCCAGAAGCGATAATAATCGATGCTACTCCCAAAAAGGCAGCAAGCACGTTTCACGCCAACAATACAACTGGGCCCACATCTGAATAGCATGCATCACGAGCCGCATCCGCTAAATTCCTTTAATCTCACGCTCGGGCTTCTTGCGGCCGGAGCAGTAGGGGCAATATGACCGACTTGCGGCTACTCTTTGGTAGACAGGCATCTTGTACGTGTGCCCACAGTTGAGACCCTTCCACCACACCTCTCGTTTTGCGCCTGCAACCACGTCACGCGGCGTCACACCCTTATTCAGATGCGGATGCCACAGCTGGGCAATCAGCGGCTCCAGCGTTGCCAGATCATTGAATCCAGACCAAACTTTTCGGTTATGACAGTAAGGACAACCGGGATCATGGCCAGATATCTTAGTCCGATTGACGACCGGAATCTTCCATTCGTGACCGAGCTCGCAACGCCACCACACGGCTTTGCAGCTGTTCGCCATAATCTCGGTCGCCTTGAGGCCGTTGTTTTTTGTCGGATGCAGCTGCCGGGCGATCTTCGAATGGGTCGTTTTAAGGTCGTTGAAACCCTTGAGCACCTGACGCATCCCGCATACAGGGCAACCGGCATCGCTCTGTGTACGGTTAACCACTCCAATCTGCCACGTATGCCCGAGCTCACACCTCCACCAAACTCGATGCGCACTACCAGCAGTTACGTCGCCCGGGCCGAAGTCTCCGTTGAGATCAGTGTCCCACTGAGCAGAAAGCTCAGGATGGGTATGGACAAGGTCATTGAAACCGGTAAGTACACGATGGTTCGAGCAGTACGGACATCCAGCTCCCGCGGTCCGTTCTGCTGGCCTGGCTTGCCACTCGTGCCCGCATTTCCCAAGCCACCATACCAGCGCCGTCGAATTGACCCGAACACACCCAGGGTCGAGCCCCTCGTTGAGCATCGGATGCAGCTCTGATGCTAAGTCAGGCCTAAGAGTTCCCAAGTCATTCAATCCGGAAAGCAATTTGCGATTAGCGCAGTATGGGCACGACGCATCAATGCGTGCGGTTCGCTGCGAGATTGATTCTCTCCACACATGCCCACATTTTCCACGCCACCACACTGGCTTCGATGATCCGGTCAATGCTTCCTCAAGTGTCATCGGCGCATTCAGATATGCGTGCCACTGTGATGCAATATCAGGACGCTTTGCGGCAAGAACATTGTGCTTTGCTACCTTAAACCCGTAGCGCTTCTCATGGCTACAGTTCGGGCACTTGCGCGAGTTTGAAGAAGTGAGACGCAGACTTTCCTGCCACTCGTAACCGCAACGTGGACACAGCCACCACAGCCTTTTCGCCGTACGATCTGATACCGACTCGGGCGTGAGATCACCGTTTTTCGTCGGATGCCACTTTGCCGGAAGTGCCGCATCTAGGCACTCGACCGAATTGTACCCCGGCAACACACGTGTACGATTACAGTAAACACATCCTGCACCACGAAACACGCGACTGCGTACAGATTCCTTCCACGAGTGTCCGCATTCAGATCCCTTCCACCAAACCCGCTCTGTGGTTGCGCGTGTAACGTCCCCGGGACCAAGATCACTATTGCGCCTGAAATCCCATTCGGCAAGCAGGTCCTCATGCCCAAAGCTTTTACAGTACTCCTCAAACGAGACAAGAAGGTTCGATGACTGCAGAAATCGTGTCCATTTAACAACAGTCTTTCCACCTGAAAAGGATGAGCTGCCTCCCGAATTAGGTTCCCTATCCCGCTCTCGCGCATCTCTCACCAGAGACTCGAAAGGCTCCATGACCTCTGCAAATCCATTTTCCCTCATCCATTGGTAAGGCGACTGCCTCCATATGCGGGACAAAACACCGTTCCAAAGATAAACCTCACGATGTGAGTTGACAGCCGTGCTCTCAGGGGGCATGCCGCGATTCTTCGATGGATGCCAAAGGCGTGCGAGCTCGGGCGCGAGCGTCGCCACGTCATTGAATCCCGCAAGACCTTTTTGCCCCGAGCAGTACGGACAAAGCCTCCCATAAGCACTCTCCGCACGCTTCGAGACGGGTGCGCGCCAAACGTGCCCACACTGACCCTCCCACCAAAACATCTGATGGAAGTCGGCAAACACGTGACTCGCGGGAAGCGGATTGCGTTTCGACCACTCGGCGGCGAGCTCGGGGTGCGTCGTCGCAAGGTCATTTTTGCCTGAGACAAGTTCCACATCAGCACAGGCCAAGCAGTCGTCAAACGATCGTCCGGTGCGGCGCGCAGGTGCCTCACACCATGAAAAGCCACAATCCGGGCACAACCACCATACGCGCTTCTGGGATCTGCAAACCACGTCATGCGGCTTGAGACTTCCGTTGCGGGCAACATCCCATTGCTCTATCACTTTGGTGCGCCCGTGAGCCTGCGCCCATTCGTCAAGCGGAAGAAAGCGATCAGGACAGCCTCCTGCCAGTCCCTCGAATGTCTCGAGCCCGTCGGTTCTGCGCCTATGATGAGCCACGCATTGACGCTTATCGCGCGTATATACATCGATATCATTTGTACCTATTCGCGCAATCAGCTTACACGATGCAAAGTTCTCGGGCACTCCGTAATAATTCCCTCGCACCTGAACAACTGCATCCCCCATTGCGCAAACTTTCTTCCATGTAACAGGCTCAAAAGGCTCCTTCGGGAGCGGCTGGAGCTCTGCTTTTTCTTCAGCTAGAAAAATTTGACGACGACTGCGCCCGCCTGCACTTCTCATTGGTCGGTCGTTGTACAACTCTACCAGTTCGCCTATTGCATTATTGAGCTGAGCTATTGAAGAGAACTCCATTTTCTCGAGCGTTGAAACAATACCGTTACCCATAATCTTTACGTGACACTCAACAGCCCCTTTCCATGTCGGACTGTATGATTTAGCGGGGAGCACAATAGTGCCGTAATGATCTGCTAAGTCCCGATAGCGCTCGTTTACTTTCTTTCCCTGACGACAAAAGGTGACTCCTACGCGCAGGTTGTCGATAATGTCAAATAGCGGAACGCCGCCAAAAAACTCGAAGGCAGCCACATTATGCTCGAGCCAACTTTGCATGCCCATATCCAAGCTCGCGCGTACGAAAGTATAATCAGAGTATGGCAAGGTCGCTAGGAACAGAAAAGCAGGGGTCGAGCTCCCGTCGGAGCCGTGAACAGGAATACTACGAGCCGCCCAGTCAAGCTGACAACATTCCGCGCGATGCCAGTTTACGCGCATCGAAAGCTTTGGATGAGCATCTGAAGCCCATGCGCGAACCTTTCGTTCAAACGTGACGCGCGCATAGGGCTCGCCTCCGTCTTCCTCGGCATGGACCAGATACGCCCCATACAACTTATCAACATGTGCCATATCGGCCCTGCAGCCAGCATCCGCGATAATGCGGGGAAAGTCCGGCTGATAGCGCCTCGCGTTCTCGTGCGGATCAACAAGGTGTGCGAGCTCGGCTTCAGTGAGTTCAGGAGGTACTGGCCAACCGATACCGAGCTGGTGCGCACGCTGTGTTACCGAAGCGACCTTCTGAGCCCCACATCCGCACAAAAACGCCACCTTCGACTGAGTCATACCAGTCGAACACATTTCGATAATTTCTCGGTAAGGGTAATCCTCTGTCACGAGTCCACCACCCCCATGGCCTCTTTTACTATCTCAAGGCTAAACGATTCACTGGCGTTTAACACCTTTCTGCACGCCTCATCAAGCGACACAACCGAGGATTGTTGCGCAAGGACAAGTAGGGCCTTACAGTCAGCAAGACCCCTACCATCCCGACGGCACGAACGCAAAAGCAGCCTCATCGCACGAACAACATCGGGGCCCAAAACTCGTGCTTCGGCAAAAAAGGCGCGGTCGATGCGTGCAGCGTACCAACGATGAGCAGCAGGACGATGCTCTGGGTCGGTAACGACATTTCGGCCCGGTGCAGACGCATCTTTAACAGCATGCGAAGCTACAAGATCACCACCAAAGAAGGCGCGCACTTTATCCGAAGTAACTTGGACGCGAACAGTCTCGAAAGCGAGTCGCCACGGGACAGAATACCTGACACCACGATAGACGAAATGGTGGTCTGTTCCTACCGAACGTTCGAGCCAAACATCGAATCCATAAGGCTTTTTCGGTAAAGAAATCATCTGAATAATCTCGCGTTCAGCAAGCACCCTTGAACGTGCGGGATGGTCGGAAAAAGCCGTAGCGTTCAAAAATGCCACCTGCCGCTCGATAATGACATCAACCTCTTCAAACGATGTCGGCGCACACTCGCGTAGAGCGCGCCTAACTTGTCTAAGAACGTAAGAAGAATTTCGAACATCACGTGGTTTGGCATGTTTGAGGGCGGTCTTAGCGGTTTTCGGTCGCGCACCAAACAACACCGTCTTATGGTATTCAGCGAACGCTTCAAGCGTGGCATGAACCGAAACTCCGGCATTTGACATAGACGCACCAATCATGGTGCAGTCGGTCACATGCGGCACACCTCCCATCCAGCGAAAAGCGCGCTCACAACAACGCATCCAAGAATCCGGTGTGCCGGATTCCGCACGACAAACAAACGTAGCATCAGAAAAAGCCATCTGAGCCACAAACAACCTAATGCTTCCACGCGGTAAAGACTTCATCTCTTGCATAGCCCAATAGGTCCGCATGTACTCACCAGGAAACCATTCAGGTGAGCTTTCCCCTATACTCTGACGTCTCCAGCCATTGAGAATGGTACAGAAGCTCGAAAAAGAGTAGGCGCGCTCATTTGCAACTTTACAGGCATCAACGTATTCCGCATAAACGTGATGACGCGTAATCGAGCGCGCATCATCAAGACGATCGCTAAAATGCTCACAAATAGGTAGCGCACACGTCCTGCGTGTCCCCTTGGCGCTCTGTATAACGACGTTGTGATTGTCCGCGGCTTCGGGAGCATACATGCCATCGCCCCCGACTATCTAAGTGTCAGCGGCTGCCTCCTTCATGAAGCGGTAAAGCGTGCTGCGCTTTACCCCGCATACACCGCACGCCTCTTCAACCGTCGAACCCTGGGCCCGCATCTGGGCCGCACGCTCAAGCGCCGTGGTATCGGCCTTCGGACGGCCACCCTTATCCTTAGGCCCCTGAGCCTTGCGCCCCTTTGCCGGATTCACCGCCGCGAACGCCGCAGCATGAGCGAACAAAGAGACTCCATCCAATTCGGTATCGATGCCCTCATCTAGCGCAACAAGCTCAGCACCGGCATTGCCAATCTGTACGACAGCCTTGGCAGACGACGCTGCGGTTGAACCGAGCACGGCAAGGTTGCGCACCACCACCACATCACCTGGACCCACCATAGCCATGAGGGCTGAAAGGGATGTAGCCTGCACACTGTCACAGCGTCCCGACTCCAACGACGCCGCCCTGGGCGCATTCCCGCGCCCCACGTACCCTATGCGCATGGCGAAACCAACCTCCCATCTCATTTGACGAGCAGATTTTACAACCACCGTAGCAAAAGCTTCCGATGACGTCCGCCAAAACGCCTACATACTCGGCTCCCGAACATCCCTTGTCGAGAGCTTCCGGACCGACCACCGTCACGTGCAGCCCCTTCTGGACATCTCCTTGAACTCTGCATGCTCATCGGAAACCCGGATACGATGTCAAGGGCCACAAAAACTTTTTGTCAGGCTTTGGATAGCATTGGCCAAAAACTCAAGCGCTCTGCGTTTTGCTTTTCCCCTTGCACCGCACCGGAACCCCGATGGTCAGCGAGCCACAAGGTTCGCCCACAGGGGGCAAGCCAACGGTAACAGGAGGTCATTACCATGGAAGCAATCAGCAACGACAAGGCAATGAACGGCATCGAACGATACCTAGAGCGACGCGGCATGTACATCACAGAACGCGGTTGGGCGCACGGCAAGGATAAGATTGACTTCGTTGTCCGCGATGACGATGAGCTGGTGTTCGTGGCTGCCAGGATTCGTGAGAACACAGGAAAGGGCCTGCCCGAAGAGGATTCGAGCCGCAAGTCGTTCGAGAAGGTGGCCGCAGCCTATTTGGCCGAACATCCCGATATCCCCGAAGGTCGGGTCAGGTTCGACATTGTGTCGATGTTGATCCTGAGCGACAGCCGCGCCCTCATCCGACACCACATGAACGCAACCTCGGTGGCTGGCGAAGACCTCAGCTAGCCGCATTCCCCAGCCCCGTCGTAACTCGCGACGGGGCTCTGGCGGCAACCTTGCTGAAGCTCAATGCTTCCAGCACGGCTTTTGTCTGCTTGATGGTGAGCCCGACAAAAGGGACGTCGGGTCATGATAGATGCGCGCGCATTTACGGGGACATAATGTCCCCGTGATTTCCGAAGAGCGCACAGTCTAGCGCAGATAATTTCGGGGGCTACTCGCCCCCGAATCCCCTCGGCAGGGTGAAATCCACCCTGCACCCATCAACTTTGCAATGCAAAATGTCACTTGAGTACTTGAGAACACATTTAAATGACTGTTAGCTCTGATACAGATTCGATGATTGCCTTATAGTATGCCTCATACAGCTTTGAGCGATCCCCCATCTGGTCAGCATATGATAAAGCGGCCTTATAGTTGTCTTTCATATCAGGCCGAAAGAGTACTGGTGCTATCCCTTTCCTCATTAACAACAGATTGGTAAAAGCTCTTGTCGTCCTGCCATTACCGTCTCTGAAGGCATGAATGACCGTCAGGCGATGATGAATATCCAATACCCGCTTGATGTAATCAGATTGGGCAAGACTCCCTGCGTCAACGAGAAGAGTATTGATGTCTTTGTCCAAAAAGTGCATTTCACGTTGGATATCGCCGTAGTCAATCGTCTCAAATTTAGCACCAAGCACCAACGTATTGCTTTGCCTAAACATGCCACCATACTCTGGACAAGGGGCAGTAGAAAATAACAGTTTATTGATATGCTTGACATCATAGATATTAATATTTTCAGAGTTGCTTTCGCTTTTATCGAACACAAAATCATAAGCAATAGTTAAGCCAGCAACCTCGATAATATCGCCATTTTCTTCACTGCAAAATTCACTGTCGTTTCCGTATAGGCGAAGGTCAACAACAATTTCAGCAGCTGTTTCAGAATCAATATCTATCCCTTCCATCCTGCTATCATGGAAGATAAATTCTGTTTTGAACCTTTGACACATCCGGGGATTCATAGAAACCTTGAAGCACGCCTCAGCTGCATCGAAAAGTTGGTCATATAGTTTCAAGTGCGTTAACCCAAGATGCTCTCGCTGCTTGTCGGGCTTGAATGTAGTGCAGCGGTGTCTTAATGAATTTGCAGACGTGTCACCTTCGATAACATGCAGCTTGTAGGCAAGTTTATAGAGGCATGCCTGAAAACTTACGCCAAAATAGTTTGCGATACGGAGCGTATCATCAAACGCAACAGTACCGTTCTGCAGATAGTACGATACCTGTCGTTCTAGTTCGTTGGTAGGCATAAGTAATTCTGAAGCAAAGCTTTCTGCATATCGCTCAATACTTGATTGGCCGTTTATTTTGCATGCAAAAGGATCATGTCCAGAGTCTTTAATGTGATGGCATAACTCATGAGCAGCTGTGTAGCGCTGCCTAGTTATCGGCCTGCCAATATTAATACCAACAACAGGAACATCATCAGGGGAAGCCGCGGGGATATAGGCTCCCTCGTATTTATCAAAATGCCTAAAGCTGAATGCAATGCCCTCGTCTGCAAGAACCTGGAATGGGTTTATCGGAAACACAGGCTCGCTATCAGAAAAATATGCCCGCAGAAACATATTTGCAAGTTCCTCTGCGGGCATACCCTTTTGCGCTAAAGCCGCGTAATCAGGCAAGGCCATTACTGCCTTTCCTTCATTGCTTGCTTGAACTTCATGAGGTTCAGAATTTCCTGCTGATCACTTTCTCCAAGCGATTCGAAGCTGCGTGCAAAAACCTGAGCCGGCATATCAATCTTTTTTCCATTTAACAACTCGTCAGCTGGGATAAGGAACAAATCGCTCAGTTTTCCAAGCTCTTCTGCAGAGATTTTTCTCTTGTTTGATTCTATTTCTGCAACAGCGGAGCGCCCTATACCTAAGAAACGAGCAACGTAATCCTGCGATAGGTGCAGTTCTGTTCTGGCCTGTCGAACCCTTTCATTTAACTTTGTCATAGCTGCATCCCTTCTTTTTCCGTACCCACACTCTAGCACTCTGTACGGAATAATCAACACATAGTGTCGGATAATCAGACGAAACGCATTTCAACTACTTAAGTGTTTTGAAAGCCTTTTGAAAGGCCGTCGGCGAAGCGCTCAGTCTGTCAACTCCTACGAACTTGGGCAGATCCTCTGTTATGCCCAACTCCATATCTAGCGTCGCTCCATCAATCTCCGCCAGTCTTTTCTTTTTGGCAGTCTTATCTGCAGACGATTTCTGAGTTTTCAACCTGTTATCAGTCGCTTCAATAGTGCTTTAGTGCCATTTTGTATAGTTTTTCGAATACCTATG
>NZ_JAVWUP010000088.1:0-9095 GCF_036667095.1 Gordonibacter sp.
CTAGCTTCTTCGAGAACAGCTCCCCCACCAGCACGGCGGCTTTCTCGTCGTTGTCGGGTATCGCATGCGCATACTGGTTCAGCATCAGCGATGCATCGGCAGGGCCTAAGCGATTCTGCACTGTCTTCACGTCCGCACCATTCGCCAGAAGCTAGGTCGTTTGGGCGTGGCCCAGCTCGAGGAACATCAGGCCGTTGAATTCGTAGCGATCCCGGAATGCTTTCCACCAGCGTTCAAAGTTGTGCATCTCCACAAAGCCACCGACTACCGAAAAGCACACGGAGGTTTCTCCGCGCTGCTTGATGCCTAGCTTCAACAGCTCAACAACTCCTACTGCGACCTGAAGCTGCTGACCCAAAGCTGCCGAAGTGTATTCACCCCTCGCTTTCCTGCGCGACCTGGCGTATCCTGATGCCAAACCGACGCGCTTTAGCGTGACGGAGTATTGCCGTCAATCAGGAGAGGAGGACGCATGAAGGAACTGAACGACGAGCGAGTGCTGTTCGCGTTCGACAAGGAGCTCGAGCCGGTGCTGAAGGTAGCGTCGGGCGAGACCGTGCGCATACGCACGAAGGATTGCTTCGGCAATCAGGTGCGCACACCCGAGGACGTGCTAGACGAGATCGACTGGGATGCCATCAACCCCGCAACTGGTCCCGTCTACGTCGAAGGCGCAGTACCCGGAGGCGCATTAAAGGTGACCATCGACAACATCGAGTTGGATGATCAGACAGCCTCGTGCACGGGCAAGAACGAGGGTGTCTGCGGCGACCTGTTCGATGCGTGGAGCACGCGCCTGTGCGCCATCGAGAACGACCGGCTCATCTGGAACGACAAGCTCTCCATCCCTTTGAATCCCATGATCGGTGTTATCGGCGTTGCGCCGGCCGGCGCGCCCGTGAACTGCGGCACGCCCGGTAGCCACGGCGGCAACATGGACAACACCGCCATCACCACGGGAGCTACGCTCTACTTTCCCGTGGCCGTCGAAGGAGCCCTGTTCGGTTGCGGCGACATGCATGCAGCTATGGGAGACGGCGAGATAAGCGTGTCAGGCGCAGAAGTTGCTGGCTGGGCCACGGTCACGCTCACCGCGCTGCCTGACCTCACCCTCACCAACCCACTCATCGAAAACGACACGCATTTCGGCGTGATCGCCTCGGCGGAAACGCTCGATGAGGCAGCCGACCGCGCTGTGCACGAGATGGTAGCTCTGCTGCACGACCGCACGGGAACACCCGAAGACGAGCTGGTACTGCTGCTGTCGATCGTGGCGGACGTCCAGGTATGCCAAATGGTAGACCCGGAGAAAACCGTGCGCTTCATGGTACCGAAGTACGTGCTGGAAGCGTTGGATTTCATCCTGTAGCCGTATCCGAACAGCCAGCTACCCGACACGCTTCATTTTGGTCGATGCACTGCATTTGAGTCGGAAGGTTTTTCTGGCTACAGCCAGAAAGGCTTTGACCTACCCCGCAGGACACCTCAATAGCTTGCTCCTGCACGCCTAGGATGACTGTCTACCCAAAGGAGATTTTTCATGACCGAAGAACAAAAGGCGGTGTCGTCGGCAAACGACGCAGCTCAGTCCCCTGCCACCCCGCAAACACTTATCGAGATGGAAAACAATGCTTCCGATGCAGCACTTGAGTCGATGGGATACAAACAAGAACTCAAGCGCGCCCTGTCCGTACCCGATATGCTGGTGTACGGCCTGATCTTCATGGTACCCATCGCGCCGTTCGGCATCTACGGCGGCGTGTTCGGCGATTCCGGCGGCATGCCGGCCCTCGTGTACCTGGTAGGCATGATCGCTATGATCTTCACGGCATTCTCCTACGCCGTCCTTTCCCGCGAGTTCCCCGTATCGGGTTCGGTGTACGGCTACACCAGCCGCGGCATCACCAAACCAGTAGGCTTCGTGACCGGCTGGACCATGCTTCTGGACTACCTGCTGGTACCCACGTTGCTCTATGTAGTGGCCGCCCAGGCCATGAGCGGCATCGTGCCCGAAATCCCCGCCGTAGTGTGGGGCATCTTGTTTGTGGTCATCAACACCTTCGTGAACATCCGCGGCATCGAGCTGACCGTCATCGTGAACCGCGTGGCCGTGGTGCTTGAAATCCTCTGCTTGACCGTGTTCGTGGTCATGGGCGTACTATGGCTGGCCACCGATCCGCTGTCCAACGGCTTCACGTTCAAGCCGTTTTACAATCCCGAGACGTTCAACATCGGCTTGGTCATGGGCGCCGTGTCGCTGGGCGTGCTGTCCTTCCTCGGCTTTGATGGCATTGCGACGCTGTCTGAAGAAGCCCACGATGCCAAGCGCGGCCCCTCGCGCGCCATGGTGGGATCGCTGCTCATCGTAGGCTTCCTGTTCATGTTGCAGACCTACATCGCGGGCTGCATCAGCCCCGACGGTGCCGTGTTCGCAAACGACCCCGACAATGCGTTCTACTTGGTTGCTGAAGTGGTCGGCGGTAAGTTCCTCTACATCTTGTGCGCCTTGGCAACCGCTATCGCCTGGGGCATCTTCAACTCGCTGGCTGCGCAGACGGCCATTTCGCGCATCCTGTTTGCTATGAGCCGTGACGGCAATCTGCCTAAGGCCCTAGCGAAGGTGCATCCGAAGTTCAAGACACCCTACGTCGCCGCCGCTTTCGTGGGAACGCTTTCTCTTGTGCTCGTCGTTATCTTCGAACAGCTGGGCATCGATGCCATCTCACGCCTGGTGAACTTCGGTGCACTCACGGCGTTCTGCATCCTGCACTTCACCGTGGTATGGCATTTCTTCATCAAGAAACGCGACGGCAAGGTGTTCACGCACCTCATCATACCGCTGCTGGGCTTCATCATCGTAGGATTCACCTGGTTCAGCCTGGATCCGGCCTCAAAGATCATGGGCATTACCTGGGTTGTCGCCGGCATCGTGTACTACGTCGTGCTGCATAAGGTGCTGAAAAAGAACGTCGATCTGGAAGTATAACCGCCCCCTCCTTGGACTAGCAATCTAAGCGCGAGGGAGCAAAATTGTAAACACTAAGTCGCGCGGGCGGTTCTCCTCAACTTCGATCGAACCGCCCGCGCGAAAGACAAACCCACCGGCCAGCATCAGCGCCATCAGGGGCAGATACAACCTACCTATCCCCGATCGCGAGAGCACTCGGATTCACGAACATCGTGCTCGTTTTGAATGCTCCTTATGTACGGTGCTTATGTACACCTCTTCGTAGTCTGCCTTTCACCTCTTTGAACTCCCTACAGCATCACAATCCGCTAAAATGTGAACAACTTTTCTTAAAGAGGCTTTTTATAGCTTTTACCGCACAACAGGTGTACTTTATAGGATGAGTGTACTCATGATCGAGTGACCGCGGAAAAGCAATCTATTTGCAAAAGGAGCCGCACATGTCAAACGTCTTCTCGCATTATCTTCACAGTGATTTTTCCTGGGATTCCCTCGGTGACATAAAAACCGGTCGAGGCAACTTAGGAGAGGACCTGCCTGTACTGGTATACCGTCTGATGGAGTATTCGCTGAATGACGTGCTCGTTAAAAAGGAGGGTCAAGAATACTCTAACGAGATATTTCGCAAAGCCGGCTTGCTAGCCGGATCAGAGTTTGCCAAAAATGCACTCGACCTTACTCTCGACACCGACGAATTTGTCTCATCTCTGCAAAAAACGCTGGCAGAACTCAAAATCGGCATTCTCCGCATGGAGCAATTTAACCACGAGACCGGCGAGTTTATCCTCACCATTGCCGAGGATCTCGATTGCAGCGGTCTTCCCCCCACCAACGAGGTAGTATGCACCTATGACGAAGGATTTCTCGCAGGCATCCTTAATGTATACAGCGGAAAGACCTATCGCGTTCGCGAAATCGACTGTTGGGCAAATGGCGCACGTGTCTGTCGATTCAACGGTATTGTTGAATCGTAGCATCTCGCAAACATGGACGAATCGAACAACATCCATCAGGCAGTTGAGGGTCTATCCAACGCTCAGGTAGCCGACATCCTTTTCAATTGTCTCAAGGACATATTATTCTCGCCTGACTCGGCCCGGATTGAATACGAGCGCCTCCCCAAAGCATTTAAGCAACTCGGAGAAGGTCTCGACTACTTGCTTCAATGTGTGAATGAGAACCGTTGTTTCGTTACCCAACTTTCTCAAGGAAACCTCGACGCTCTCCCTCCTTCGATTGAAAACCCGATTTCTGCCCCCGCAAAAGAACTACAAGGTTCGCTGCGCCACCTCGCTTGGCAAACCAAGCAGATAGCGCGGGGAGACTACAGTCAGCGAGTTGACTTTATGGGAGGTTTTTCTGAGGGATTCAATTCCATGGTATCCCAACTTGCCGAACGGACAAGCAAGCTCGAAGACGCGCGCTCTGACGCCGAACGTCGCAACAAGGAGCTTTCTCAAATTCAAGATTTATTCCTCGTCGTCATGAATAATTCGCCCGATTACCTTGTCGTACTCGATTTGGAAACCAATGGGGAATACCTTATGAACGATATCGCGAAAACACTCAAAGAGACCAATCCTGCCTTACCTCACGCCGTGCGCAAAGAGCTGTTCGCCCACTCACAAACCTATCGTACGGTCAACAGCAGGTGGGATCTTTCTGTATCCGTGCCCGATCTTAATAATCCGTCATGCATGGTCGAGTTTCATTTCAACATTTTAACGTACCCCATGCTATGGGGCATGCGTCAAGCCATGGTGCATATCATCAGCGATCACACAGACGAAGTCGAAAAAGAACGTGCTCTTATGTTCGATGCAAACACCGATCCTCTTACTAATCTTTTTAATCGTCGCTATGCGACAGAAAAACTCGATTCTTGGCTTCAGCAGGATATCCAGTTTTGCATCACCCTTATCGATATCGATCATCTCAAGTATTGCAACGACTCTTTCGGACACGAAAAAGGCGATACCTACTTACACAATGTGGGCAAATTTCTCTCCACCTACCTCGAAGACTCTGTACTCTGTCGCATGGGGGGCGATGAATTCCTGCTCATGACCAAGAATATCTCAGTACCTTACCAAGATGAGCAGTTGGAAGCCCTACGTTCCCGTTTTATGAAAGAGGGCATTGAGGGGTCTTCTTTAGTAGAACCCTTGCCATTCCCCCAAAGCTTCAGCTTCGGAACCAGTGAGCACCTCCCCCACAGTGGGATAACCTCCTCCGCTCTCCTTAAAGAGGCAGATGTTCGCATGTATCGATATAAGTCTCAATTCAAACCCCCGCTAGGAAGCACGATCAACTATCGAGAAACCCGACTAAGTTAAATCTTAATCAGCGCAAACACCTACCCTGTGTACCCTGAAGCAACACGCACAACCCAATCCCGAGAAGCGGACACTGTGAAGTTCAAACGGTTTCGTCTGTCCCTTCCAGCAACGCATGCAGTTCGTCGCGGCTGTGCACGCCGAGCTTGCGATAGATATGGCTGATGTGGGCCTTGATGGTGCCATGGGCCACAAATAGGTCCTTCTCGATTTCCGCCATCGATTCACGACGGGCAAGAAGCTGCAACACCTCTTCCTCGCGCGGGCTCAAATCGTGTGCGTGCGACAACGTGGCCACGCGCAGAGCTAGCTGCGGCGAAGAAGGCCCATCGCTCTCGGAAAAGGGATCGCCCGACACGGCAATGCCCCACCGCGCAGACAGGCCGCGCTCGGTGAACAGAATAGCCGTAAAAATGACGACCATGACAATAACGACGCCCGTATAGATGACCGATGTCGTCTGCTCGCCCGCGTGCGAGGACAGCACCGCAAGCAGACCCCAGCCCAAAAGCTCGACGATGTAGCGGATGCCTCGCTCAATGCCGCTGATCCACACGGCGCTGATACCGAAGCGGTACGTGATGCTGCTCAACACGATCATGATGAACATGGACAGCATCGTGTAGCCCGCGTCGTAGCACATGGCCATGATCTCGGGATTGGCGCCAAAGGAGGGCGTCACGAACAGGAAGCCGATGATGAACAGCGGGAAGGCGAGCTGGTAGATAGTATCAAAGTTGAACCATTTCGAAGCCGAAAGCACGCCGAAGAACACCAGGGCGCATACGAAAACCGCCCCCACAAGGTTGCCTGTGACCAGGGGTTGCGCGGGCAGCGTACCGAAGCCACCGGCAAACGTGCACACCGACATGAGCAAGATGGGCTTCCAGGGAAACGAGTACGATGCCCCCTGCCTCGCTTTCTGGGGAAGGTCGTGCGAGGGCAAGCGCCTCATACTGGCCTTGACGCACGCAAGCGAAACCAGCGGCAGCACGATGGCAAAGAACGCCAGATAGGCTGCATCCATACCCACGAACAGCCACTTCAACGCCTCTCCGAAGATAATGGCCATGGCATGATACAAGGCCACGCGCAACGGGTTCAGCGACCCGTAGAATTCCGCCCACATGAGGATAAGCGCTCCGAGGCCAGCACCTGCGCAGACCAGGCCAACCCATTTCAACGCATCGCCCTGCATGCCGAAGCAAGCTGCCACCACCAACGCAGACCCGCCCACCATCGCGACAGCCGCCGCGCGCCCGATGACTCGGTTCGACCACAGCGGCACCACTTTGCGCGCTGCAAAGGCAAGCGCAAAACACACGATGCCGATGGCTCCCTCGAACAGGAAGTAGTCGAACACGCCAATGGTGGGAAAGGCATCGTAGCGGAAGAAGGTGGCAAGCCAAGCGCGGTAGACTCCCACGCCCATAAACACGAGCGGAATGGCGGCCACGCGTCCGAACACGCCTTTCCACCGCTCTATGAAATCTTGCATGGCGCTTCGCCTTCCTGCGGTTTCGCTTCCCCGTGCCTAACTGCGACCTGACAACCGGTTCCATCATAGCGAAACAGCCCTGTTGGACAAGGGGTTAAAGGAGGGTTAAGGATTTAACCTCCCTGGATAATTGTCCATTTTTTCTAAGCTGATAGGATTTTGGGTGTTCGATCGAAACGGCACGTCGCACGTATACGCAACCCGCGCCGTGCCGAAAGAACACTAGGGAGGGTGCTGGCACGGCAATCTATGCCAGCCACGTCGGCGGCACATCGCATGCAGCCGACCAACGTCAGGAGGATGTACATGACCGGATTATCACGCAGGAAGTTTCTCACGGGCAGTGCGCTGGCAGCCGTGGGCGGTACGCTGGCTTTGGCCGGATGCGCGCCGTCGGGTAAAAAGGACGAGGGTGGCTCGGGAGCGGCAGGCTCCGCCGCCGGCATAGGCAGCGGTATGGGCAAGCACGGCACTTTTAACGTCGAAGTCATGGTGACGGACGGAAAGCTCGACCGCATCACGGTACTCGATTCGCGCGAAACGCCCGGCATGGGCGACGCAGCGATGGACCGCCTCTCAAAGCTCATCGTGGACAACCAGACGCTCAACGTTGACACCGTATCGGGCGCCACGCTGTCCAGTATGGCGTTCACCACGGCCGTGGCGCAGGCGCTCGATGCCGCCGGCCAGAAGTCGAGCGAGTGGAAGAAGCGCGACAAAGCCGAGTACGCAAGCGAGGTAAAACTTCCCACGTCCACCGATGTCGTGGTCGTAGGTGCGGGCGGTGCCGGTTTCGCAGCCGCCATCACGGCCGCGAACGAGGGCAAGAACGTCGTGCTCATGGAGAAGATGGGCATCTGCGGCGGCGACACCGCGCTGTCGGGCGGCGAGATGGCCGTACCGGGCAACTGGATTCAGAGCCACGAGGGCATTGCCGACTCTCCCGCCGATTTGGCCAAAGACATGCTGGTCGGCGGCGACGACAAGGGCGATCCCGCACTTGTGCAGGTTATCGCGGAAGGCGCGCTCGATGCTTCGCAGTGGCTCACATTCGAGGGCGGCATTTCGTGGAAGCACGACCTCATGCAGTTCGGAGGCCACGCCATCAAGCGCTCCATCATCCCCATCACGCACAGCGGCTCCGAGATGACTTCCAAGCTGACCAAACGCGTGAACGAGATGGACGAGATCGTGCTCGTAACCGACACGCGCGCCACGGAGTTGGTCAAGGACGCCAGCGGTGCCGTGACCGGCGTGAAGATGCAAAACGGCATCACCGGCGAGGAAGCCACCGTCGCTTGCAAGGCCGTCGTGCTGGCCGCAGGCGGGTTCGGCTCGAACCTGGAGATGCGCAAGAAGTACAACCCTGCCATGGACGAGTCCATCCTGTCCACCGACTCGGTTGGAGCCACGGGCGACGGCATCGTCATGGCCGAGAAGATCGGCGCGAACCTCATCGACATGGAGTACATCCAGACCTACCCCGTGTGCGACCCTGAGACCGGAGCTCTGCTGTACGTAGGCGATATGCGCCTTGAGGACCGCGCCATCATGATCAACAAGGAAGGCGACCGCTTCGTCGAGGAGCTCGATCGCCGCGACGTGCTGTCCAACGCCATCAAAAAGCAGACCGATGGCAAGGCCTATATGCTGTTCAATCAGAAGGAGGCCGACGAGACCGGCCTGCTGAAAACACATGCCGACGAGTATGAGAACCTCGAGGCACGCAAGGTCATCGTCAAGGCCGACACCCTCGAAGCCGCGGCCGAGCCGTTCGGCATCGATGCCGCTGAGTTGAAGAAAACCGTCGAGAAGTGGAACCAGTTCTGCAAGGACGGCAAGGACACCGACTTTAACTACCGCGCTAAGCTCGTCCCCATCGAGGAGGGCCCGTACTACCTCATGTCCTACAAGCCTGCCGTGCACTACACCATGGGCGGCCTGCATATCAACACCGACGCGCAAGTGCTCGACAACGCCGGTGCCGCCATCCCCGGCCTGTTCG
The DNA here is from genome assembly GCF_036667095.1 of Gordonibacter sp. NCBI lineage: Bacteria > Bacillati > Actinomycetota > Coriobacteriia > Eggerthellales > Eggerthellaceae > Gordonibacter > Gordonibacter sp. The sequence continues at coordinate 8,808 of NZ_JAVWUP010000088.1, forward strand.
CTGCCGGCGAGGTGGCCGGCCACAAGATGGGCACGAACCGTTTGGGATCGTGTTCCATGTCCGACATCTACACGTTCGGCCGTATCGCCGGAAAGAACGCCGCTGCGCTCGCGTAAGCTGGCACAGGCATCGGGGTGCCCTCCCCTCCTTCCCCAAAGGGCACCCCGATACGAAAGGAACAGCCCCTAGGGAATCGCACGTAGATAACCACCGCGTTCCCTGGCATCGAAAAAGCATCCCCTTCGTCTCGTTGCGAAGGGGATGCTTCTGTTCGGGGCTCGTGAACCC
>NZ_JAVWUP010000088.1:9195-10577 GCF_036667095.1 Gordonibacter sp.
GTTGACCACCCTTTGGTTGACCGCCCTTTGAAGAGTGATTCATGATTTGAAATCGCCCAACTAAACCTGCAACGACTCCTTTTCATCGTTGCAAGCCGAAGGGGCGCTTTCCTTGAAGGCGAACTTGATAGACTTCGTCGGGCAGTTCTCGGTGCAGTCACCGCACAGCGTGCAGTCCCGCAGGACGGCCGCCGAGTCGTTGGCCGACACATCGATGCCCTCGGGGCACACGGTGGAGCAGGTGAGGCAGCCGTCGGGGGCGAGGCAGGTGGAGCAGCCGGCCTTCGGGCGCGCTCCGAAGCCGAGTTTGGCGCGCACCTTGGCCATGATGCCGAAGAAGAAGCCGAGCGGGCAGACGACCGCGCACCACTTTTTGAACAGGAAAAGCTCGGCTAACAGCATGAGCGGGAACACGACCAACTCCCAGCCCGGCTGGAGCAGCACGAACACGCGGTTTGCGGCCCAGAGCGTGCCGAACACGAGACCGATGGGGCAGAACAGGCAGAACACGGGGAACCTCACCACGAAGGACACGACCAGAAGAACCGCGAGCACGATGCCCTGGGTCTTGAGGCTGCCGGCGCTGCCGGCGGGCGCTGCCTCCACAACCTCGCCGGTACGCCCGAGGATGCCGCGCGGAGCCCTCCCTCCGAACACGTTCTTCAGCATCTGCGTAGGACACACCCAGGAGCAGAACACGCGTCCGAGAAAAAACACGATGGCCAGCACCGCAATCACGCCCGGCAGCAGGTGCCAGGGGACCGAGCCCGATGCAGCCGCGATCTGGGCAAAGCCGACAGGGCAGACTACGCACAGCGTGCCGACCGGCAAAGCGCCCTCGAAGCGAGCAGAAGCCAGGGCCAACACGAGCACGCCCAAGGCCACCAGGATGCGCACGATGCGCCTATGCGTTTTCATGGGAGTCCCCCTTCTGGCTCGATGTCGTTGCTGGCGCATGCGCAGCACTCGCATCACGCAGGGCATCGGGGCCATCGGGATGCTGCCCCAACGAATGGGGAGCACGAGGCTTTGACACGGGAACGCGGCGACCCTCCGTCAGCTCCGCACTGGAAATGGTATCGCTCACCTGACCTGCGATGCTCGCACGCGAAACTACGACGATGCCCTTCGCCTCAACACCGGGATTGTAAGCGCGCAGGGAAGCCGAGGGGCACACCTCCTCACAGCGGCCGCAGCCGTCGCAATAGTCCGCGTGCACGACCGGTCGGTCATGGTCGTCCAGCGTTATGGCACCTTCCACCGGGCACTCGTCCTTGCACACCGTGCAGCCGGACCAATCCCACGCCACGCACGCGTCCTTCACCACCACCGCCACACCCAGATCGCGCTCGAGCGCTCCGCCAAAGGACAGCGCACCGGTT
>NZ_JAVWUP010000089.1:0-10557 GCF_036667095.1 Gordonibacter sp.
AGGGGTCTCGTATCATGAACTCAGTCGTTTTTGCAAGAACGACTGAGTCTTTTCAACTCAGCGGAACTATGAGATAAAAGACACATAAAAAGACGGAGGGTGCTTTGGTTGGGGTCTGGGATTCGGTCCTTGGGGTCAGACTAGCACCTCCGACTTGCAGGAGGACATGAATTAGACAGGATGGCGCTAGGCGTTTAATATCTAACGAGATTGTGCCTGCATCTTCGGGGGATAACCTTTGTCTTTGAAACAAGTTCGAAGACGCAAGGAGGTCATCCCATGTACTACATCGGAATAGATATCGCAAAACGCTCTCACGTTGCGGCGGTACAAGATGCTGAAGGGGCTGTCGTTATCCCTGCGTTCAAGTTTTCTAACACACAAACTGGGTTTGAAGAGTTCTTGCAGCGCTTGAAGGACAAAGATGTGAATCCTGATGAGTGTAAAGTTGGCATGGAGGCAACAGGGCATTATTGGATTTGTCTGTTCGATTTCTTGTCTGCTAATGGCTACAGTTGTGCTGTTATAAATCCCATCCAAACTGATGCCTTTAGAAAAGTTGAAAGCGTACGTGTTACCAAAACAGATGCCATAGATGCCGTCTTGATTGCCGACTTACTACGCTTTAAAAACTTCGCGGAATCAAAGATGAAAGACGAGCCGAATGAGGAGTTAAAGAACCTCGCACGTTACAGAAGCTTTTTGGTATCTGAGTCTACTGCTGTCAAGAACAAAGCGACGGCGGTTCTTGACCGGATCTTCCCCGAGTTCGCTAATTTATTTGCGGACAAATATTGTGGAGCTGCAATTGCCCTGCTCAAAGAGTATGCAACACCTGCTTCTATCGCAAAAACTGATATTAGAACTTTGACGAAGATAATAAAAGAGGGTTCACGTGGGCGCCTCGGTCGTGAAAAAGCCGAGCAGATAAAAGCAGCGGCAAAGGTCTCAATTGGAGCATCACTTGCTGCGGAAGGCCTTGCCTTTCAGCTGAGGTTGGTCCTTGAAAACCTTGATTTCGTGAGAGGCCAGATTGGAACTATCGACACACGGTTAAAAGAATTATTAGAGGTTACTCAAGGGAAGTATTTGCTTACTATTCCAGGTATTGATGTTGCCTTGGCCTCTTTGATAGCGGGAGAAATAGGGGATGCAAATCGATTTGAAAAGCCAAAGAAACTCATCGCTTATGCCGGTATGGATGCTACTAAAAAGCAATCTGGAGAGTCTGACAATGATGGCCACATGTCCAAGCGCGGCTCTGCCCAGCTTCGCTATGCGTTGATGCTTGCTGCTAAAACTTGCGCTCAAGCAGACCCCTATTTTGGAGATTACTGTAGCAATAAGATGGCGGAAGGCAACCATTACTACATAGCCTTGTCCGGTGTTGCCAGAAAACTTGCTGGGGTGATATTGTCTCTCATGAAAGAACAACGACCCTATGAACCAATGCCGCCAAAGCATCATCAAGGAGGCCATCTTAACTCCTAAATTGACTCAAATACTTGAAAGTTCAGCGATTGTGATTGCTTCCCGACGAGAACAATGGCCTAATTTTTCACGCCCAAAATGGTGAGCTTTTCTGGGTAATAAACCTCACATAAACCTTTACAGATCTTTAAAATAAATCGAAATCAACTCTTGACTCCGGATAACAGGTCTGACCCCAGAGTTTTACCGTGAATAAACTATGAAATACTTGACAAGAATAATTTCAAGGAAATTATTCTAAAAAGCTAAACATGGTTTCCATGTGAGTCGAAAAGGTTTATAGTGTGATTATTACAAGTAAATCGGTACATCGTTCCAAATTTCACCGGCACCCGTTACGGGGCTACCGGTACATCATTACGCTCTATCGGTACACCACAACATATTGATTTGACTCGCATACTCGTCATTCTCCAAAATCATCGCTAGCGCAGCAAAGATGACTGCGTCGCAAAACGATGATTGGAGAAAATTAATGAGTAGTGTTAGCTACCGCGATGTGCTCCGCCATCGTGCCAGCGGTTTGAGTTTGCAGAAAACTGCAGACGCTTGCGGCTGCGCCCGATCGACGGTACAAGACATCGTGCAACTCGCGAAGAAGCGCGATGTTGGATGGAAGGATGTTGAGGATCTTACCGACGCCGAAGCGTATGAGCTGGTAAGAGGAAAGCCTGAGCAAGTCGAGCTCTACGCGCCCATCGACTACAAAAAGATCTACGACGAAATGACGCGCGACAGAACCATGAAGATGACCATTCTGTGGGAAGAATACGTCATCGAGGCGGTTGAATCCGATAAGCGCCCCTACCAATACTCGCGCTTCTGCGAGAAATACCATGTCTGGTGCGATGCCAACGATATTGCCGTCATCAGGCGATACATCGCCGCTGACATTGGAGAGTTTGATTGGGCCGGCAAGAAGCTGACCATCTGCAATCCCGATGCTGGCGAGCTCGCTGATGTGCCGGTATTCGTGGCCTGCCTGCCGTATTCGCAATACGTATTCGTCCGCGCATACCCCGATATGACGATGGAAAGCTGGCTTCAAGCAGCGGCCGACAGCTTCGCATTCTTCGGCGGGTGTCCCCGCATCGTCGTTATCGACAATCTTCGAACTGGCGTAACGAAGCATACCTCCGAAGAGATCGTGCTTAACCGGACGTTCAGGGAATTTGCCGAGCATTACAACGTTGCGGTAATTCCGCACGCACCTCGCCGACCACGCGGTAAGAACAGCGTCGAGTCGTCTGTTGACAAGTTCGCCAACAAGATACGCCTTGAACTGCGAAAACAGCGCTTCTTCGATATTGACGAACTCAATGAAGCCGTTGCCGCAAAGGCAGCGGAGCTAAACGCAAAACCCTTTCAAAAGCGCGCTTCATCTCGGGCTGAAGTGTTCTTGGAACGCGAGAAGCCATGTTTGCAGCCGTTGCCCGAACGCCCTTGGGAACGCGCGATTTGGTCGCCAAAAGTCAAAGTGGGAAAGAACTATCACGTTTTATGCGCAGCCGATAAGGTTCTCTACTCGGTTCCCCATCGCTTCGTCGGCAAAGAGGTCGAGGTCCGCACTACGCCGCATGCCGTCGAGGTTTATTGCGAGGGCGAGCGTATTGCCATTCATGCTCGTCAGCGCACGCATATGCCCGAAGACGGACCGATCACCAATCCTGAGCACCGCGCAAAGCATCATGCCGACTACCTCGATCACGACAGCGAGTGGTATCGCCATGAGGCAGCTAAGACAGGCCCTGCTACGACAAAGGTAATCGAAGGTTTCCTAAGTGAAGGACTCGCCGAAGAGCAAGGATGGGGCTGGTGCGAAAAGCTTTTAAAGCAGCGTGCATCTCATTCATCAGCAGCAATCGAGAGCGCGTGCGAAAAAGCGCTCTCGATTCTGGCGAACCCGAGCTACAAAGCCATCAGCACCCTGATAAAGAATACAGCCAAAAGCACTGAGCTCGATGATCCCGCGGGCGGCAACCCGTGGGCTATTCGCCGCTACTAGCTGGAAGGATACAGCAAAATTATGCTAAAGCAGCAAACGATAGAACAACTAAAGAAACTGAAGCTTACTGCCATAATTGAAGCCGCAGAGGCGCTTGAGAGAAGTGGGCAGGCGAAGGGTCTGACCGCGCAGGAATACGTGGCAATACTCATTGACAATCTCTACACGGTGAAGATGACAGAGAAAATCGAAAGGCTCATATCGGGCGCGCATCTTGAAGAGCCCGATGCCCACCTCGAAGACCTTTGCATGGATTCAGACCGTGAACTCGACGCTGGGTTGATATCGCGCCTTGCCACAGGCGATTACATCTCTAAGGGCCACAACATCATCATACAAGCAGCGGCTGGTGGCGGAAAATCTTTCATGGGGTCGGCACTCGCCAATGCAGCGTGCCGCCAATTTGTTAAGGTGGAGTATCTGAACTACCGCGACATGGTTGACGAGCTGCTCGTACTTCGTACGGATCCATTGAAGCACAAAAAGAAGATTACCTCGCTGAAGCGACTTCCGCTTCTTATCGTGGATGACTGGTTGCTTTCCGATTCGATTACCATCCAAGAAGTAAACGAGCTGTTAGCTGTCGTCGATGCACGCACGCGAGCCAAGAAGCCCACTATCATCTGCACGCAGTATCTTGTTGATGGCTGGCCGGTTCTTTTAGGCAATTGCCCTGCGGGAGACTCGGTGGTCGACCGTATAAAGAACAATGCGTACATCATTGAAATCAAGGGTGGGATCTCGATGCGCGAGCGCTTCAAGGATGACGATCTGAAAGAAAGCAACCATGCTGTCGCGTGAGGCCGTGCGGCAGATATTGCAGCAGGCATGCAGCAGGAATCTTTGGATGGCTGTTCCGATTGAGCTGGAAGACTACATCGTGGACTTCGCTGCAAAGAACATGCGGGCCGAGGACGTCAACGACTCAGTATGCGGAGAGTTGTCTGAGCTTGCGGCAACCTGCACGTTATGATGGCACGCCGGGGTTCTAGATCTCAGTAATCCTAATCCGTACTCACAGAGAAACGAATTGCCTGCCGACGTAAAGCCGTTTACCGTGACAACGATATACGACACACGCGTTGAAACGAGCTGTATCTAGTAGCTGAAAGGGCCCGATTGCTTTCGATTGCAGTCGGGCCCTTGAAATCAATATCTTGTGGGTGTGCACTGCTAGGCAGAATCACTGTGCCGATGCTGCGGAATGCCGTACCGATGGTCTGGAACGATGTACCGATACGGGTGTAATAACCACTCGGTCAACTCTCTTGGTAACACCATGGCGTAAGTGCCCTCAGGGGTCGTGATATGCCGTTTAAGGCTGTATTTCAGCTTTTTTGCGGTCTTTATCAAGGAGTCACTCATTTCATCCAAATTGGCCTGCAGAGGGCATTTTTGCGCGTATTCGTTTACGAGCAAGCCTGTATCTACCAAGAAGCTGTCATCATCTTCTCCGATAACAGTTAGTGGGCTTGTGGCCCCTTCTGCTCTGTTGAAAAACGCTGCCATTGATAACAGCAGGCGTACGTTGTGCGCCAGGGTGTCAAACTCGCTGCGTTGTATAAGATGGTAGTTGCCTTCGAGCTCGACTTTTGCGCGGCACACATCAAATGAGTCGCTATTCTTCTGTCTTCGCTCAAGCTTTCCCGGAGCACCGTTTTCTACAAGTTCTAAGCCCAAATACTGAATAGCGGGGAACCACTGATTCAGCGTGGTCTTCACCCGTGCATCTTCTTTTCCACCTATGCCCAAGTCGGCAAGGTTCTCATCTCCGCAATTCAAACACATAAGCTCTTCGCCGAATCTGAACGGAATCATCCTTATGAGGTCGATTCTGCGCTTCTCGTTGGTGGCGCTTGCCATGGCCGAAATAATAGCGTCCATATCCACGGGCTCGTCATCATTGCAGTCTATGGCTCTCACCAGCGCAATTTCTTTATTCAAGTAGGATATTTCCATTTTTCACATCTCTTAGGTGACTATTAATCGCATATATACCATATACTATTTTATAACGACTTTGCTCAGGTTGGCGCCAGGTGAAGCGTTGTTTTATCAATAGGGCAGACCCCTAAAGCGTCTCGTTTTCCTGCTGCAAGGTAGGGAACGGGGCGCTTTTTTCGTTTTGCCTGCCATGCAGAAGCAAAAAAATCCCATCGCAGGGTATCCAAAAGCCAAGTTTCTTGCCTTCAACAGTAGAGGGGGTTTGTCCCTTCTACGACCGAAAGGCAGGAATCATGCGTAAAAGAGACAACGGCAAAAGCAAGAAGTTCGTGATGTTCGCCAGGGCTACCGATAAGCACGGCGCTCATCGCAAGGCAAGCGTGCAAGTAAGCGAGGAAGTTTACCGGGAGTGGTACAAGGCCACCAACCATTTTGCCTACCTGCGCAAGCTCGATCGCAAACATGGCGTGCTGAGCTTGGACGCGCTGGATTACGAATTCATCTGCTACTCGATATTCGAGGTGGGCATCGATGACGATGATGAGGCGGAATTTGAAAGGCGCATCGCGAACCTGGTCGTTGCATTGTCGCAGTTAAACGAGAAGGATGCGGCGCTTATCGACGCACTCTTCTTCGAAGGCGTATCCATGCGCGAGTATGGCCGCCGCATCGGGGTGACGCATCGAACGGTGTCGAAGCATCGTGCTCGCGTCCTAAAGCACTTAAGGCGCGTAATCGAAAACCGTGCAGCAAGGATGGGGGAGTAGCCATGGATATGCAAGCCTACCTTGAGCAATGCAAGCAGGTAGATGTCACTACGGTCGACCCTTCGACGCTGCGCGACTTGGGCGACGTGGCGATTGACCCGAAGCTTAGCGATGACGAGCGCATTTCGAGCTTCATCGAGCAGATCGGCAACCCGTACTGCTACAAGTCCGATGGGTTGGTGGTGAAGCTGTCGTTCAAGAACGAATGCTCTCTTGAAGACGCGCTGGCCCACTATGTCACCGTCAAAAGCTCATAGCGCAGTGCGTAATGTGCTGCTTGAAAAGATTAACGAATCCGTCTACTATATGCCTAGGCGGGAATTCCGGTTCTATTCCATTAACAACAAGAGCCGAAACCATGACCTCCTGGGCACATTGCTTTACAGGAGGTTTTCCTATGCTCAAAACCATTGACGCGCCCAACGGGGGCGCTTGGCGCGCTGCAAGCTACGAGCGCCTTTCGCGTGACGATGAGAACGTCGGCGAATCCAACAGCATCGTCAACCAGCGCAACATCATCGCCGACTTCGCGGCCGAGCGAAGCGATATCACTCTCGTCCAAGACTACTGCGACGATGGCTATTCGGGCAGCAACTTCGAGCGCCCCGGTTTCAAGGAGATGCTCGACGCGCTCTCCACCCGCGAAGTCGACGCCATCATCGTCAAGGACCTGTCGCGCTTCGGGCGCAACTACCTTGAGATGGGCTATTACCTCGACCGCCTGCTGCCGCAGATGGGCGTGCGCGTCATCGCCATCGCCGACAACTACGACAGCGTGGACTCGGCGCAGATGTCCGACAGCATCATGATCCCGTTCAAGAACCTGATGAACGATTTCTACTGCCGCGACGTGTCCACCAAGATTAAGACGCAGCTGGTGGCAAAGCGCAAGCGCGGCGAGTGCGTATCTCCCTGCCTGCCTTACGGCTACCTGAAAGACGAGACGGACAAATCGAAGATCGTGGTCGATCCGCAGGCGGCAGCCGTGGTCCGTGACATCTTCAAATGGAGGCTGAAGGGCATGAACGCCGAGGCTATCGCCACCAAGCTCAACGACAACGGCACCGACACGCCGTTCATGCACATGCGCAGCTTAGGGCTGCGGCCTTCGGATAATTTCAAGCGCTCGGGCAAAGACGCCTGGAGCGCGCGCGTCGTCATCCGCATCCTGGCAAACGAGATGTATCTGGGCACGCTGGTGCAGGGCAAAACCTACAAGCCCGACTTCCGCAGCAAGACCGTCGTCGCGCGCCCTGAAAGCGAATGGGAGAGATGCGAGGGGTCGCACGAGGCAATCGTCGACGAGCGCACGTTCAACCTGGTACAGGATTTGTCGGCGCGCGATACCCGCACATCGCCCGGCAAGAAAGGCCTGGGGCTGCTGGCGGGATTCGTGTTCTGCGCGGATTGCGGCTCCACCATGGCGCGCCGCAAGATACGCCGGGGCGAGCATGAATACGTGTACTACACCTGCATGGGGCACCGGCACGATTGCAAAAGCTGCACCACGCACAACATCAACGGCAACAAGCTGGTGGCGGCAGTCGAGCGCAGCATCCGCGAGCGCATGGCGGCCGCGCTTGACGATGGCGACGTCGAGGGCAAGGTGAAGCAGGCTTCGCGCACCGCGCAGCTCTTGGCTGACTTGCAGGGCCAGGAACGCGCAATGGTTGCACGCATCGAGCGCATCGCATCGCTCAAGCGCCATATGTACGAAGACTATGCCGACGAGGTGCTGAGCAAAGAGGAGTTCCTGGACTTCTCGAAAGCCTACGACCACGAGGTGGCGCAGCAGAAGAAGGCCATGGCGCAGATCGCCGAGCGTGCGAGCGCTTTGCGCGCCGAGCCCGACAACGAGTACTTGGACGCGCTCGCGCGGCATCGCGACTTCGAGGAGCTCGACCGGCTGATGCTGATGGAGCTCATCGACCGCATCAACATACATGAGGGAGGCATCGTCGAGATCGTCTTCCGCTTCCATGAGCTGGGAAACACTGGCGAGGTAGACGTCAACGCTTCACAAAAGGATGGTGATGCGTAATGGATAAGGCCGAGAAGAGGCTGTGCGACCTGCTGGCCCGCGCGCAAAACGACGGGCAGCACGGCAAGGGGCAGCCTTGGCGCACGGCTGTCTACATCAGCGCGACCTATTGGTATGGAAGCGGCCATTCCGTACCTGAGCTTATGGCCGAGCAGTCGAAGATGTGCAAGGCCAAGCTGCACCGCATGCCCACATTGAAGAAGGAGATGACGTTTCGCGAGCGCAATACGGGAGCCAAGGGAGACGTGGAACTCAAGCGTCTGATCGATGAGGTGGCAAGCCGCCATGTCGATTGCATCCTGGTGGCGTCGGTGGGCTATTTTGGCTACTCGTGCGTGTGGGCGCAGAACTTCCTGCGCACGATTGTCGGCTGCTGCGGCGTGCGCTTCATCGATTGCGCGGCGGGCTTCGACAGCTTCTACGACAGCCTTGAATTGTACGTCGACCAGATAACCAAACACCACAGAAGCCATGCGCGCTATGCCGCCTGCGAACAGCGCGAGCGCAGACGAACGCCCCAGCAATCGGAAGTGCCTTACGGATACATCTGGAGGCCAGGCGGGAAAGTCGAGGTCGACGAGTATGCGGCAATCGTGGTGCGCAGGATATTCGCCTGGGCGGCAGCGGGCGGCCACTCGGGAGATATTGCTGACTTCCTAGTCAGCCGCGGGGTGATGTATGCGCCAGACCATTGCCGCCAGCTTTACGGACGTGCTGCGAAATCCAAGCTCAACTGGAGCAAAAGGACCATAGATGAGCTGATTGAAAACCCCTTCTACCGGGGGCTTATGGCACCGTCTACGTTTCGCGTGGGCGGCGTGCCGGGAAAGCACGAATGCGCGGTGATTCCCGCAAGCGAACGCAATTACGTGCGCGGGCCGCAAAAGGCGTTGGTAGACGAAGAAACGTATCAGAAGGCCCTTGCAACGCGCAATGCCCACCGCACTAACGGCGGCAGGCGCGGGTTGGATGCCTTCATCGAGGAGGTAGTTCATGGCACGCAAATCTAGGAAGGCAAGCGCCGCTGCGGATGAGCCTGTGCAAGCGCGGCCTGCAGAGCGCATATGGCGAACGGCCATCTACGCGCGCCTGTCTTTGGTGAACAACGGCAAGGAAGACGACAAGAGCCTTCGCAGCCAACTTGACCAGATACGGGATTTCGTCGAGACCAAGGGCGACTTGCGCGTGGTGGGCGAATACGTCGACAACGGGCACACCGGCACCAACTTCAAGCGCCCCGAATTCCAGCGCCTTATGGACGATATCCGCCAGCGCGTCGTCGACTGCGTCGTGGTAAAGGACCTCTCGCGCTTCGGGCGCGACCATGTGGAGATGGGCAACCTGCTCGAAAACGTGTTCCCGTTCCTGGGCGTGCGCTTCATCGCGGTCAACGACTGCTTCGACACGCAAGACCCTGCCAGCGCGGGCTCTATCATCGTGCCGGTGAAGAACATCGTGAACGAGGCGTACTCGCGCGACCTTTCGCGCAAGGTCGTCCAGGTGAAGTCGCGCCAGATGGAGCAGGGAGTGTCGCCTCAGGGCATCACCGTCTACGGCTACCGCTTCGATCGCGACGACCGCACGCATCTGGTGCCCGACGAGGAAACGGCCAAGTACGCGCGCCTCATCTTCCAGCGCAGGCTCGACGGTGTGCGCCCTAAGGAGATCGCGCGCGAGCTCAACGACCTTGGTGCTCCAACTCCTGGCATGCACTTCGCCTCGCAGATGCGAAAGAAGAACCCTGCGGGCACGATCTGCGGCATGTGGGAATCACGTCATATCACGAGCATCGTGAAGGATCCCGTCTACACGGGCGACCTCATCTTGCACAGGGGCGAGGTGCGCGATACGCCCACGGGCAGGCGCTACGTGAGGCTGCCCGAAAGCGAGTGGCTGCGCTATCCGAACACCCATGAGGCCTTCGTTTCCAAAGAGGACTTCGCCAAGCTCGCCAAGCAGCGCGAGGGGCGCAAATTGCCCGAAAGCAAGCGTCCGGAGCCGGTCGAGAACATGGAGCCGGTTGTCGGGCTTGGCGAGGAAGACAACGTCTTTCGCCACTTGGCCTATTGCGCCGAATGCGGGGCGGGCATGCAGGCTTGCCGCAACAAGGTGAACGGGCTGTATCGCTCGATGACCATGGTGTGCAGGACGCATTTGAAGTTCGGGGGCTGCCAGAAGAACTCCATCGACGAGCTTCAGCTGCGCATGCTGGTGGCAGATCAGATTCGCGCGCAATTGAGCCTCGGCCTTGGCTTGCAGGGCCTGCTCGACCAGCTGCGCAATCTGCCTAAGGCGCAAGAGCGCAGGCA
>NZ_JAVWUP010000090.1:0-10540 GCF_036667095.1 Gordonibacter sp.
GTCGCATAAGTCGCATAAGTCGGCCGATGCTTTCCGCTATTTTTCTGACAGGGGTTTATCAAACGCTGAACAAGCCTTATCATGTGATATAGCTTGAGTGATACGTACCCCATAGGGTATTTCATATAGACAATTCCATATGATTAGCCGTATTGTGTGCCATCGCTCATGCCCGGTTCTATACGAACCGGCATTTTTATGTAAACGAGCTCTTTGAACACAACGAACAGAAACCAAACGAAAGGGGGAGACATGCCCGAAATCATCTGGTTGGTCATTGGCGCCGCTGTTGGCATTGCCCTTGGCTTCGTGGTTACCCGGTTCCTGGTCAACGCGTCTACGAAACGCGCGGCCCAGGAAGCAGAAACCGTGCTAGTCGATGCAAAACGCCAGGCAGAGACGCTACGCCGCGAGGCAATCGTCGAAGCTAAGGATGAAGCGCTGAAACTCCAGCAAGAAGCTCAGACCGAGAGCAAAGAACGCATGCGCGAGGTTCGCACGGTCGAAAACCGCATTTCACAACGCGAGGAGTCGCTTGACCGCCGTGTCGAGTCGCTCGATGCACGCGAGCATCAGATCTCGTCTATGCAAGGCCAGCTCGAGCGCCGCGAACGCGACATCGACGAAGCTGCCCAGGAAGTCAATTACCGCCTCGAACGTGCTGCCGGTATGACGCCGGAGGAGGCCAAGGCCGAACTGCTCGACACGCTCAAAGACGAGGTTGTCCACGAGTCGGCAGCCATCATCCGCGATGCCGAGGCCCGCACGAAGGCCGAGGCCGACAAGAAGGCCCGCTCGATCCTCAGCCTTGCTATCCAGCGTGTGGCGGCCGATCATTCGGCCGAGAACACGGTCAGCGCCATCCATATCCCATCCGACGACCTCAAAGGCCGTATCATCGGGCGCGAAGGCCGCAACATCCGCTCGTTCGAACAGCTCACCGGTACAAACCTCATCATCGACGACACCCCGGAGTGCGTGACTATCTCGTGCTTCGACCCGGTACGCCGCGAAATCGGCCGCGTGACCATGGAAAACCTCGTTGCTGACGGACGCATTCATCCGGCCCGTATCGAGGAGATGTTTGGCAAGGCCGAGGCGTTCGTGAACCAGCGCGTCCAAGAGGCGGGCGAGCAGGCTTCGTTCGATACCGGCATTCACGATCTGCATCCCGAGATCGTGCATACGCTAGGCCGCCTGCGCTACCGCACGTCGTATGGCCAAAACGTGCTGAACCATTCACTTGAGGTTGCTTACCTGTCCGGCGTTATGGCTGCGGAACTGGGCCTCGACCCTATTCCGGCCAAACGTGCCGGCTTGTTGCACGACCTGGGTAAAGCTGTTGACCACGAGGTCGAGGGCAGCCACGCGGTCATCGGCGCCGACCTGGCACGTCGTTTCGGGGAGCGAGCCGAGATCGTGCATGCTATCGAGGCGCACCATAACGACGTGGAGCCCTCTAGCGTGCTGGCCGTGCTCGTGCAGGCAGCCGATGCCGTTTCCGCTGCCCGTCCGGGTGCGCGCAAGGAGACCCTTGATGCCTATATCAAGCGCCTCGAAAAACTCGAGGAGATCGCGAACTCCTACAAGGGCGTCGAGCGTACCTACGCCATCCAGGCAGGCCGCGAAGTGCGTGTCATGGTTGAGCCCGAAGTGGTCGACGAGGCCGCGACGACGGTGCTCGCCCATGATATTGCGCATCGCATCGAGAACGAGATGCAGTATCCCGGCCAGGTAAAGGTCGTGGTTATCCGCGAGAGCCGCGCGGTCGGTGTCGCAAAGTAATATGTCCGACGAGTCGCTCGAGCAATTCGTCGGATCGGTATGCGGCGAAAGCCATCTCCGGGTTGAGGCTGACCTCGGGGATGGCTTCGTCCGTTTAAGGAGTGCCGAGGCCGAGCGGCGTCAAGCTGCCCATGATATCCGCTCGACGGAAGACGTGGTTATCGAGATGCTGCGCAACGCACGAGATGCCCATGCTAAGAGCATTTTCCTCGCTGTTTCGCGTGAGGGGGCTTTGCGCCGCATCGTTATGGTCGACGACGGCGATGGCGTGCCGCCCTTGATGCACGACCGCATCTTCGAGCCCCGCGTCACTTCCAAGCTCGATACTATGCACTTCGATAAATGGGGCGTCCATGGGCGCGGCATGGCTCTGTACTCCATTGCCGTAAATGCCGAGATTGCCCAGATCGTGGCCTCTGACTCCGGCAAGGGGTCTTCTATCTTGATAGAGACCGACCTCGGGAAACTCGGTGAGAAGGCCGATCAATCCAGCTTCCCCGTGTTCGAGCTCACGCAAGGCGGCACCGTGTCGGTACGCGGGCCCAAGAACATTCTGCGCACGGTATGCGAGTTCGCACTGGAAAGTCGCCATGGCTGCTCGGTGTATCTGGGCTCGGCAACTGATATCGTGGCCACGCTCTATGCTTTCGGCTTATCTTCGCTTACCGCCTCGGCCAGGGTGTTTGGAAAAGCTGAGGAGATGCCCGTATGCAAGCGCCTGTCGCTGGCGGCGGATCCCGCCGCACTCGCTGATGCTGCGGGACTCTTGGGCCTACTGTTGTCCGAGCGGTCGGCTCGGCGTATTCTCGATGGCGAGATAGCGCCGGTGCCCCCCTTGCTCGATCGCATCCGCATCGAGGGGGGCGAAGCACCGTCTGAAAAACCCCCTTTGCGTTCGTCGCGGGCTAGCTCTGATGCGCGCGGTCTCAAGGTGGCGCCCGACGATCTCGACGACTTCACCGACCGTATAGCCGCCGCTTATCGCGACCTCGCGCGGCGCTACTATCTCGAGCCGGATGTGCAGCCCACTGTCCAGGTGGGCAAGGATGGCATACGCATTTCCATCCCAGTGAGCAAGCTTCGTTAGCGCTGCTTTGCGAGCATCCGCACCCAGATGCATCGACGGCGGCGGCCCCCTGCCTATATCTCCTATATCCGCAGGTTGCGCGCCATACCGTTAATGGCTAGAATAACTAGTGCGTCGTGTTTGCGGTGCAAAGAGCATCGATGGCGCATATTGAACGAATAAAACGCACCAGCACCGGACTACAACGACGAAGGATATGCATGACCGCATCTGAGCACAAGCCGGACGTCGGCTGCCTGAAAGTATCGTCCAAATCATCGCCCGCATCCGTGGCTGGCGCAATTGCCGGCATGGTGAAGGACGGCGTCAGCGTTGATATCCAATCCGTGGGTGCCGGCGCGGTGAACCAGGCTGTCAAAGCCATCGCTATTTCGCGCGGATTCTTATCCCCGGTAGGCATCGAAATCACCTGCGTGCCCTCGTTTGCCGATATCGTTATCGATGGCGAGTACCGTACAGCCATCCGCTTTTCTATCGAGCCTCGTTACACACGTGGCGTTGCGGTGACTCAAATCGCTGCAGAACCGCAACCTTCTACGACCGAACCCCTGTCCTAAGGGAGCGCTATGCATTCTCATACCCCTTTTACGAACCTTGCGTTCTGTGTCCGTACGTTCGGATGCCAGATGAACAAGCACGATTCCGAGCGCATCTGCGGCATGCTCGAAGGATTGGGCGCCTTGCCTGTCGAGAGCATCGAGGAAGCTGATATCGTCGTGTTCATGACCTGCTGCGTGCGCGAGGCCGCCGACACCCGCCTGTACGGGCAGGTCGCCTCTTTGAAGAACCTGCCCTTGCGTGACGGCACGCCGCTGTCCAAGCGCATCGTGGCCGTAGGAGGCTGCATCGGGCAGCGCGACGGGGAAAAACTGGCCGAAGAGCTGCGCCATCTTGATGTCGTGTTCGGAACCCACAACCTGGGATCTTTGCCTCATCTGCTGGAAGCCGTCCTTGAGGAAGGTGGCCATCAGGTCGAGGTACTGGATGCCTCGACGTCTCTTTCCACCGAGCTCCCCACAACGCGCGAGCACGCATGGGCTGCATGGCTACCTATCGCGGTGGGCTGCAACAATTTCTGCTCCTACTGCATCGTTCCCTATGTGCGGGGTCGGGAGAAATCGCGTCCTTTGGAGGACATCGTCGCCGAAGCTGAGCGCTACGTGGCCGCAGGTGTGAAGGAGATCACGCTTCTCGGGCAAAACGTGAACTCCTATGGCCGCGATCTGTACGGAAACCCGCGTTTCGCCGCAGTGCTCGATGCCCTGGACCAGACGGGCATCGAGCGTCTGCGCTTCGCGACAAGCCATCCGAAGGATCTCACCGACGAGGTTATCGAGAAGTTCGCGTCGCTTCGCTCGCTCATGCCGTCGCTGCACCTACCCGTGCAGTCCGGCTCCGATGCGGTGCTGGCCGCCATGAACCGCCGCTATTCGCGCTCGCGCTATATGGAGCTGATTGCGAAGCTGCGCAGCGCGCTGCCCGACATCGCTCTTTCCACCGATATCATCGTCGGATTTCCCGGCGAGACCAAAAAGGATTTCGAGGACACGTATCGCCTGGTCGACGAGGTGGGGTACCATCAGGTGTTCACGTTTATCTACTCCAAGCGCGAAGGCACGCCGGCAGCACGGCTCGAAGATCCGACGCCGCGCGAGGTGGTACAGGAGCGCTTCGATCGCCTGGTCGATTTGGTGCAGGCCCGGGCCTTTGATGCCAACCAGCGCGACCTGAGTTCGACGATTGACGTTTTGGTGGAAGGCGGCTCGAAGCGCGATGCATTGCTGCTCAGCGGCAAGAGCCCGAAGAACCAGACGGTGCACGCCCCTCTGCCAACAGGTGTTTCGGCCGACGAGCTTGCAGGCTCTGTGGTAAAGGTGCGCATCGACGAGGCTAAGACGTGGTATCTGTCCGGAGAAGTCGTCGAAGGGCCGGAAGCGGGTATGGGAGCACTGACTGAGGCCGATAGGGAAGGACGAGGCCCTGCGGTTGCGGGTGGGGAAGCGTCGGTCGATGGACGCTGACGTTGTCTCTGCCGCCCTATTTCCCCTCGCTGCCCCTGTTGTCTGCGTCGTCGGACCGACGGCCTCAGGGAAGACCTCGCTTGCCCAAGAGCTTGCGCTTGCGCTCGATGGCGAGGTGGTAAGCGCCGACTCGATGCAGATATACCGAGGCATGGATATCGGCACGGGCAAGCTTCCCTGCAATGAGCGCCTGGTGCGCCATCATGGGTTCGATCTGGTAGATCCGGGCGAACCCTACTCTGCAGCCCTGTTCCAGGACTACGCACGTTCGTGTTTTTGTGCAATCGACGCACGAGGAAGGCGCTCGGTGCTCTGTGGCGGTACCGGCCTGTATGTCCGCGCGGCAATCGATGCCTACGAGTTCCCGGCTGGCGAGCAAAGAGGAAACGTCGTACGCGACCACTACGATACCCTTGCGCGCGAGCAGGGCGCAGATGCGCTCTGGAGCCTTCTGAAAACCCGCGATCCCGAAAGCGCCGCGCTGCTTCCCCCAGCCGATGTCAAGCGTGTCGTACGTGCCTTCGAGCTCCTGGAGGACGGCACCACGTATGCGGCGCAGCGCGCGAAGCTGGCAAGTATTCCGCAGTTGGTGCCCGCGATCTTCATTGGACTGGCAGTCGATCCCCTTGTTCTGAGAGCGCGTATCGACGCGCGGGTTGATGCTATGTTCGAAGCAGGTCTGGTCGACGAAGTAGAGCGTTTGCTGAAAGGCGGGTTCCGCAGCGGTATAACCGCCCCGCAGGCTATAGGGTACAAGGAGGTTGTGGCCGCGCTCGACGGAGAAACGTCGATGGACGAAGCGGCCCAGCGCATCAAAACAGCCACGCATCGCTATGCCAAGCGGCAGCGCACCTGGTTTCGCAAGGACATGCGCATCAACTGGATAGGTGCCGACTTTCCCGATGCCGCGTCTTTGACGGCTGAAGCCTTGGCTGCTGTTCGGAGTGCCGGGAAAAGAGAAGGGTAGTGTCGGGGCCACGACATGATGTGCGTAAAGAAAGCTTGTGCTACTATACGGGTATGCTGCTTTGGCTGCATACCCGTATAGTTTTCAGATAAGGAGCGAGTGCATGATGCCTTTAGCGTTTTTGTAACAGACGACGTTTTCTTGCAGCTCATGGCTGGCGACTAGCGCCGCCGCTGCACATGGCGCACGAGGGCACAAAAGTACCCTTGGCGTTCATTCGTTTGCATCTACGCGAAAGGAATCATTATGTCCGAATATGCCTCGGTCGTCACTCACGGACCTGCTACGAAAATCGAAGAACAGCGCGAACGTGCTGTATTGGTAGGCGTCGACCGACCGGGAGTTTCTTGGCCGCTTCCCTCGTCGCTGGCCGAACTCGAACGACTTGTCGACACAGCAGGAGCCGATGTCGTAGCCACGACTACGCAAAAACTCGATGCGCCGAACCCGCGGACGTTCGTGGGCAGCGGAAAAGCCGAGGAGATTGCACAGCTTGCCCGCGCGAATGCCGCCGATCTGGTCGTGTTCGACGACGAATTGACTCCTTCCCAGCAATCGAACCTCGAGAAGGTTGTAGGCAAAGAGGTCAAGGTTATCGACCGTACGGCCCTTATCTTGGATATCTTTGCCCTGCACGCCACCAGTAAGGAAGGGCGCCTGCAAGTAAGGCTTGCTCAGAGCCAGTATCTGCTGCCGCGTCTTCGGGGCATGTGGGCGCACCTCGCGTCGAACCGTATGGGCGGTGGCGTGGGTTCGCGGTTCGGCGAAGGCGAAAGCCAGCTTGAGGTCGACCGGCGCATGGTGCGCAAGCGCATTACGTCCATCAAGCGCGAGCTGGCGCATTTGGCGGACGTGCGGTCACTGCAGCGCGAAAGCCGCTATGCGAGCGGCATGTTCAAGGTTGCTCTTGCGGGTTATACGAACGCGGGAAAATCGAGCTTGCTTAACCGGTTAACCGATGCGGACGTACTCAGCTACGATCAGCTGTTCGCTACCCTCGATTCAACTACGCGCAAATTCGAGCTTCCAGAAGGCCGCGAGATAACTATTACCGATACGGTCGGATTTATCCAGAAGCTGCCTACCACGTTGATTGAGGCGTTCAAGTCGACACTCGACGAGATCACCGGCGCCGACTTGGTGCTACATGTGGTGGATGCCTCCTCCGACGAGCGCGAAGGGCAGATTGCTGCAGTAGAGGAGGTGCTCGGTCAGATCGGCGCCCAGGATATCGCGCGGGTTGAAGTGTTCAACAAATGCGACTTGCTGGATTCCGAACAGCTAGAGGCACTCAAAGCGCGCCATGCGCAAGCGGTGCTGGTTTCGGCGGCCACCGGAGCGGGGATCGAAAACCTCGTTGCACGTATTGCCCGAGTTGCTTCGGCGCGAGATGCCCATCTCGACGTGCTCATACCCTACCACCGCGGCGACCTGGTCTCCCTTGCGCACGAACGTTGCCATATCGTAAGCGAGGGCCACGAGGAGTCCGGCACGCATATCGTCATGCTCGCACCGCCTTCCTATGCAGGCCTGTTTCGCCCCTTCGCCGTCGAAGGCTGATGGCAAGAGAGCGACCTTAACAAGGAAGAGGGTGTTGCGGCGCGTACCTGGAAGCAACACACCTATGCAAAAGATGCACGGCCGGCAAAACCCTGAAATAGAGGCGATTGCGCATGAAGGGCCGTATCGGCAGCCGTGATAGCTGCCTATACGGTCCTTATGTTTGCTTATGCGACAGAAAGAGCTTCTTCCATAACTTCGATTGCCTCCACAAGTTCCGGTACAGCATGGCAATCATCTACCTGGAAGCAAAACAGAAGAGCAGCCTAACCGCGTCTCGCTTGCCCGTATAAGGCTAGAGGCGTCGAAACACCGCCACTACCTTGCCCGCAATGGAGCAGTCGCGCGTGATGATGGGGTCCATCGTCGAGTTTTCCGGCTGTAAGCGAATGTGGTCGGATTCTTTGTAGAAGCGCTTGACGGTGGCACCATCGTCAATGATGGCAACAACAATGTCGCCGTTATTCGCAACAGGCTGCTCCTTGACCACTACGTAATCGCCGTCGTTGATGCCGGCTTCAATCATGGAATCACCGCGTACCGAGAGCAAGAACGACGGAGCATCCCCCACGATATCGGTCGGCAAGGAGATCGTGTCGGTGATGTTTTCCTCAGCAAGAATAGGGGAGCCGGCAGCCACGTTCCCGACCAACGGAACGTTCACGACTTTATTGAAGCTAGGCTGGATGACGTTCGAAGGGCTTTCTGCCTCGCGGAGGGCATAGGCAAGTGCGATAGAGCGGGACTTCAGAGGATCGCGCTTGATCAAGCCCTTGTTCTCAAGCGCCTTGAGATGTACGTGCACGGTGGAGGGGGAGGACAGCCCGAGGCTTTGGCAAACCTCGCGCACCGTAGGACCGTAGCCCTTTTCGCGGATGCACTCCTCGATGCAGTCGAGCACCGCCTGTTGGCGTTTCGTCACTTTCTCGGGCATGCTCCGTCCTTTCTTAAATACGAACATATGTTTTAAAAACATATTGACATGAACCTTTGTTCGCTCTATTATATATGCGAACAAAGGTTCTACGCAAGAGCTAGGAGGCAGAAAGATGAAGAATTTCGATATGCAGTGCCCGGTCAGCGGTACGTCTGCTCTGCAGCCGGAATTCGAGCATGCGAGAGCGCATATCGGAACCATCATCGAGTTTCCCTCACATTACTCCTGTATCAGACGTACCGCATATGAGCGCTCGTCGTTCGGTATGCATGCTAAACCTGGTTATGCCGAAGCGATGAGAAACGACCGTCGAGGGTATTTGTTCGATCCCGAGATGACACGCAGCTTGCGCCATGGAAGCATCAGCGGAGTAGCGTATGGCCGCGTGAAGCCGTGGCAAGCCGCTCTGGTCGGCTGTGCGTTTTCGGCCTTCGCCTTTGCTAGCCTTCTTCTCGGCCTCTAACGGCCGTTGCCTAATCCACAGATGCTGCGTTTCTGTGGCTGCGGGGCGCCCCTGCCCACCCCAGGGGCGCTCGATCTTCCACGCGATTCCCTCGTTGTCTTCCCTATGCTAAACTCAGCGAGTAATCGCGTACGGCGAAGCGGTCTTTGGCTTGCTCCGTAGATGCGCATTCGCTTCAAACGGTTCTGGCAAATCCGTCCACTCAAAGGAGACAAGGAACATGAAGCAATAGCGAAAGCCTTCGGACACCCCCCATCTCGTTAGAATGTTACGCATCGGGTGCGCTTTCGTTATCGTATTCTCCTGTCTATCTGTCTATCTGTCTATCTGTCTATCTATCGCCGCTTTCTTTGATTTTGCTCGCGACAGCATGGTCGTACGGCCCGATGCCTCCCGAATGGAGGCTCTTTATGTCCATAACTGCGCACAAACTCTCTTATACCTACCCTGGTGCTGACTCTTCCGCACTCGACCAGGTGTCGCTCACCCTTGCTTCGGGCTGGACCGGGGTGATCAGGCCAAATGGAGCAGGGAAAAGCACTTTGTTGCAAATACTCTGCGGCCTCATCGAGCCGGAGGAGGGGAGTGTTTCGCCTCGCCTATACAGCTCGTTCTGCGCGTTGCTATAGGGAGGGTGCTGCTATAGCGAGCAGGGCGGAACAGGGGGGAGAGTTTCTTTCCTTCCCTTGCTTCGCCCTGCCAAGTGATAGCTGGCCGTAGTTTTTACATGAATAGCCGATGCTGATTGAACCACTATATCTGGTATGTTAGTCTGAACAAAATTCGAGCAAAGGAGCCTAAATGCGCTGTCCTGCCTGTGGCGACCCTGAATCCAAGGTCGTGGATTCGCGCCCTTCCGAAGACGATACGGCCATTCGCCGGCGTCGCGAATGCTTGAACTGCGGACGCCGCTTCACCACCTACGAACGTCTGGGAGACAACCCGCTCATCGTCGTTAAGACCGATGGCTCTTCGGAGGCATACGACCGACAAAAGCTCATGCGAGGACTGTTGACCGCTTGCGCTAAGCGCCCTATAGCCCCCGAGCAGATTGCGTCACTCATTGATGCCACCGAGACCGAGCTACGCAACGCGTCATGCAGCGAAATCAAATCAAAAGAATTGGGTGACCTGGTACTGGCAAAACTAGGAAGCCTTGATGAGGTGGCTTACGTTCGTTTCGCGAGCGTTTACAAAGACTTCCAAAATGTCGAAGAATTTGCTGTCGCACTCGAGGAGCTGCACTGATGGAGCGCTTGTCAGTACCCCTCAAGAACCTGGATCCAGAGCTTCCGGCGCCTCAGTGCGCCTATGCAGGCGACGGGGCTGTCGATCTGCGAGCGACTCGTGATGACATCCTGCAACCTTTCGAGCGCAAGCTTGTTCCCTGCGGCATCGCCGTGGCTATCCCTGTAGGATACGCAGGCTTCGTCCTGCCGCGCAGCGGGCTTGCTATCAAGCACGGCATCTCGCTGGTGAATGCCCCGGGGCTTATCGACAGCAACTATCGTGGCGAGATTCAAGCGGTGCTGGTAAATCTCGATCCCCATAAGCCGTTCGCTATCAAGCGTGGTGACCGCGTAGCCCAGTTGGCCATCATGTGTGTCGAAGAGGTTCATTTCGAGTCCTGCGAAATGCTTCCTGCAACCGAACGCGGTGAGGGTGGGTTCGGCAGCAGCGGGGTAGGTGACCGTTCTCTTTAGGACATTTCGATCAAGCT
>NZ_JAVWUP010000091.1:0-10536 GCF_036667095.1 Gordonibacter sp.
TAGAAAGCAAAGCGCATGATAAAAATACCGGCCAGCACCAACGCGCTGGCAGCCACGGCACGGGGAATCGTCAAGCTGCGGGGGCCTTCCCCCCGTCGCCCGAACAGTATGCGAGCATCAAGGCCAATGCCAGCAGCTGCCAACAGGGAAAACGCAATCACCATGCCCCCGTAGTGGGGAACAAGGTCGGCTGCCGTCAGAAACGCGTTCTCGATAGCAGGCAGCTCGAAGGCCTGTATCCCGTATACCGCAAGGTTTAGTACAAGGGCGAGGCAGGACACCGCCATCAGCGCTCGGCCAAAACCCTCCGCAGAGGGGCTCCAGCGAGCGGCGCTCAATCCCACCAATGCCAGAACCGGACCTCCCACCAGCGAATTGAGCCATAAAGCAATCGGCACAGAAGGCGTGCTCCACGACACGATGGTATCGGCAGCATAAGCGAGGGACACCGACGTCACGAACACCACGCCCGCTATCATGGCAAGCGCTATCCACCAACGGCGCAGACGTTCGTTCGGATGCACCGAGAACGAATAGAGCCAGTACACACCCGCAAGCGCCAGAAACACCACGGCGCAGAATACCTCCGTTGACAGGGGGCTGCGCCCCACGCCCAAGAACACGTACAGGGCGTTTGCCGGATTGCCCAGATGGGTTGCCGAGGCGACGAGCCCCACCATCGCGGTAACCAGCGGGATGCTGAGAAACTGGTTGATGCGCCGACGCTCCTCGGAGGAAAGGTCACCCCGCAAGAGCGTCAAGCCCATGACGATGAACGCGACGACGCCCGACGGGGCGAGCGTCGTGAACAAGACGAGCGTGATCTCGCCCCATGCCGTGTCGATACCGGTCATCATCGATACCCTCTAGCGGTAGAACCTCGGATAGACCACCTCAAGGGCGCGATCCCTGCGAATCCCCTCGAGACTAGCATTCGTCAGGCGAGCAAGACCTTCGTAGAACGGATGCTGGGCAGCTTTCGCCAAACCGTCGAGGAAGTGCTCCGACCACGTGAGCAGGTGCAAGCGAAGGTAATCGTCGAGCACCTCGGGGCGATTGCGGGCAATCCACGCCATCAGCACTAACATAAGACCGAGATGGTCTTCAGGCGTTTTGTCGTCAGCGAGGCGCTCAATCCCCTGCTCGCGCATCCAGGCACGCAGCGCAAGCGTAGAAGTGCCGAATACAACGCATTCGCGATCCAGGTACACCGACCCCCACGGGGGCATCGGCTTCGGCCCAGGCCCGATGAACAGACGACGATACTCCCACACCAGGTCTTCATTGTCGATTCCCGGCGCAAGACCCTCCTTCATAAGGCCGAGGTCAGAAAGCACCTCCGCCTCCTCCGCAAACGGCCATTCTGCCGCAGCTGCCACTACCTCCAGGTCCGCAAGCGCCTGCAATGCCGCCCCTGCATCTCCGGTCTTTGGGTCTTGCAGGAACAAAGGACCCAGCGTCTCACCCACAAAGGCAATAGCCTCGGCATTGCCTTCCTCGAAAGCTCGAACGGTATCTTCCACGCTCAACCTCCTTCTCGCGCAGCCTGGATGGCCGCACGTCCTGCCTCAATCTCGATCACGCATCGTGGGCGGAATCCCGCGAGCGGCGCACTTCTGCAACATTGGCAATCTCAACCTCTTTGGCCGAAAACGGCCTAGCATCGTCGCTTGCCTTCACGAACAGGCACGGCATCGTCCGCTCTGGGTCGGGCAGCGGCGCAATATTGGCGCGTTCGCCCCGTTTGGCCATATCCTCGACCAAGCCGAAGTCCAGGGCACGACACGGACAGGCTTCTACGCAGATAGGCTTCTCGCCCTCCACCACACGAGCCAAGCAACCGTCGCACTTCACCGAATGTCCTTTGCTCCTGTTTACTTGCGGAGCATCATAAGGGCACGACAGATGACAGTATCCGCATCCCACGCATTTCTTCGCATCCACGCTCACCAAACCGGTTTCCACGTCCTTGTGCATAGCCTCGGTTGGGCATACCTCCACACACACCGGCTTGATACAGTGGTTGCATGCAAGCGACACGCTGTAGCAAAAACAGGTGGAAACGAGGCCGTCATCGTCTTTCTGCGTTGCGCCGCCGACGCATTCGTAGACCTTGCGGTACGATTCGCCGACGCTCAGATCGTGGTAATCCTTGCAGGCGAACATACAGGTCTTACACCCTGTGCACCGCGATCCATCGAAGAAAAACGCCTGTTGCGGCATGCATCCCACCTTTGTCATTGCAATCTTACCGAGCGCGTCCCCACTGTCGCCCTTTCCTAGGTTCGCTTTCGCGCACACAGACATCCACCTGCCTGCCTGCACGAAAAAATCCAAAAGCGGGGTACGGAATCATTGTACCGTACCCCGCAAGGAGGGCTCCTTATACACGAAGCTCGCACTCAAAGGCCAGACGAACTGCCGAGCAGCGCGCCTGTCTAAGTACCTGGCCTACGCTACTTCAAGCGGGTTTGCCACCATGATGTCCTTCGAGCCGGCAGGTTGTGCATCCGCCGAAGGCTTCACGAAGAAGTTCGGCACGGTGTCGGCCGGATCGGGCAGCGGCGCAATGTTGGCACGCTCGCCCAGCTTGGCCATCTCATCCGCCGAGCCGAAGTCCAACGCACGGCACGGGCAAGCCTCCACGCACACCGGTTTCTCGCCGGCAGCTACGCGCTCGGCACAGCCGTCGCAGCGCACCGCCTTCTTTTTCTCTTTGTCCACCTTCGGAGCGTTATAGGGGCACACCGTAGCGCAGGTGCCGCAACCTATGCACTTCTTCTCGTCGATGGACATGAGGCCGGTGTCGGCGTCCTTGACAATAGCGCTCTGCGGACACTTCTCGAAGCATATCGGCTTGTCGCAATGGTTGCACGACATGGACACCGGATAGCTCACACACGACGTGGTCACGTTGCCCGCCGCATCTTTCTTCGTTTCGCCCAGCGTCACCTCGGACACGTTGCGGAACGCATACCCCACGCTCAGATCCTTGAAATCCTTGCAGGACATCTCGCAAGTTTTGCAGCCGGTGCAGCGAGTGCCGTCAAAATAGAATGCCTGTTGAGACATATTGGTTCACCTCTCTCGTTACGCCGCCGCTTACGCCTTGGATACCTGGCAGATATTGGTGTGTTGGGGGTTGCCCTTCGACAGGGGCGAAGGACGCTGGGTGGTAAGCGTGTTGATGCTGCCGCCCTTGTCCACGCGATCGCCCGCCATGTCGGCATCGTGCCACGCACCCTGCGATACCGCAACCACACCGGGAACCACGCGCGGCGTGACCTTGGCCAAAAGCTCGATTTCACCGAATTCGTTCTTCACACGCACCTTGTCGCCCTGCTTGATGCTACGGCTGGTCGCGTCGGCCGGGTTGATCCAAGCTTCCTGCGGGTTCACTTCCTTCAGCTCTTCAATATTGCCCCAAGAAGAGTGAATGCGGCCACGATAATGGAATCCCGTCATCGTCAGCGGGAACTCGGTCGTGGTATTCTCCACGCCGTACCACTCAGGAATGTACACGGGGATGGCGGGAAGCGTTTCCATGCCAGACAGCGTGTCGCCTTCCTTGAGCTCCCAACCTTGCGTGAACTCGAGTACCTTTGCGGAGAATAGCTCGATCTTGCCGGACGGCGTGTCGAGCGCACTACCTGCCGGATCGGCACGGAACTTGTCCATGGCGACCTTAGCCTTGCCGGGACGCACGTACACGCCCATCTCCATGGCCTCATCATACGTAGGCAGCTTGTCGTCCTTCTCGCGCGATCCCTCGTAGATGGACTTGATCCAGTCTTCCTCGGTCTTGCCTTCCGTGAACGCATCCTTCACGCCCAGCTTGTCAGCCATAAGGCTGGCCATCTCGTAAGCCGTCTTACGCTCGAACTTAGGCGTCGTGCAAGGCTGGCCGGCGATCATATAGCCGTTGTCGCCGCCCGTGCCGATCATCGAAAGCTGCTCGAAGCGGAACAGGTCGGGCAGCACGATGTCGGCGTACTTCATGGAGTCACACATGACCGTGTCGATGCCCAAAATGAACTCGCATTTGCTCTCGTCGGCAAGCACGTCGTGCGCCTGATTGATGCCCGAGTGCTGGTTCGTCAGGCAGTTGCCGGCGTAGTTGATCATGTACTTGATGCCCGTGTTCAGCTTTTCGACACCCTTCACGCCGGCGTTCTTGGCCGTCATGTCCGGACCATGGTCGATGGCATCGGTGAACAGGAAGCACGGGATGGATGCCTTTACCGGGTTGTCAACCTTCGGCATGCTTCCGAGCGCAACAGCGTTGCTGCCCTCGCGCGTGCCGTTGCTCGTGCCGGGCAGGCCGATCTGGCCGACGAGGCAGGGCAGCGCCATGATGGACCACGCCGTCCACTCGCCATTGCTGCGGCGCTGTGGACCCCAGCCCTGGTTCACGTACAGCGGCTTGGTGGTGCCGATTTCCTGAGCGAGGCTCTTGATGCGATCAGCCGGAATGCCGGTGATCTTGGCAGCCCACTCGGGCGTTTTCTCCACCATGTCGTAGCCCTCGCCCATGATATAGGCGCGGTAGGACAGGTTCTGACCCTTATGGGTATCGGGCATGGTCTCTTCGTCGTAGCCCACGCAGTACGTATGCAGGAACTCAAGATCGACCAGGTCGTTCGCGATAAGCTCATGCGCAATGCCCGCCACCAGCGCCGCGTCGGTACCGGGGTTGATGGGCAGCCACTGCTCGGAGTGACCCATGATGGAATCATTCATGCGCGGGTCGATCATGTACACCTTGGCATTCGTCTTCTCGCGCAAGTGAGCCCAGTCGTAGTTCGACACGGCGCCGCCCTGGCGCGTCTCGGTGGGGCTGGAGCCGAACACAAGAATGAGAGCCGCATCCTCGGCAGCCGACAGCGTGGAGCCGCCCGACTGCTTCGATCCGTACATATACGGCGTGATGCAGGAAATCTGGGCCGTGGAATAGCTGTTGTAGAAGTTCAGGTAACCGCCAGCCATGGTCAGCATGCGGTTGAACGGACGGGACGTCGTGGCCGACACGCCCGTGGCGTACGGCACATACACGGCCTCGTTGCCGTACTTGTCGATAACCTCTTTCAGCTTGGTCGAAGCCGTCTCGATAGCCTCTTCCCAGCTGATCTGCTCGTACTTGTTCTCGCCGCGCTTGCCCACGCGCTTCATGGGATAGTTGATGCGGTCGGGGTGGTTCATCCAGCGACGATACGTGCGACCGCGCAAGCAGGCACGCGGCTGCGGGTCATCGAAGCCGGCATCTTTGCTCGTGTACGTCTCGACCCACACGACTTCGTCGTCCTGCGTGTGGAACTTCAAGCTGCAGCGACCCGGGCAGTTGATGGCGCAGTGACCCCACGTCACCTTCTCCTCCGCAGTGCTCTTCGGCGCAGCGTCCGATTTGGCATCCTTGCTGCCGCCCGGTGTGCATCCGAAAAGCGACAAAGCGCCGCCTCCTACTGCCGTCGCGCCCAGGCCGGCCAGCGCCGAACCTTTCACGAACGTACGGCGAGACACGGTGCTGTCAGTTGCCTTCGACATGTCTCCTCCTCTTGCCTGTTGCCCTGCGCATGTGGACTCGTCTACTCCACACCCGGCACCTCCCGCGCCAGGCACAATCGCAAAAAGCAACTGCGTGCTGGATACAACCTAGCGAATATCCGTTATCGTCGTGTCACATAAAACATGCGAACTTTGAATTTTACCTGATCAGAAGGTTGTGATTTGGATGACTCTCAAAGTCTCCGCTCAAGCAGGCCCTCTCGCCCGCCCTCCCAACGCAACGAATCCAGCATAGCAGGGGCCATCGTAAGAACAAGGTTGGGGTGCGCAACCTCCACAGGAGGAAGGGGCGGAACGCTTGCAACCGAGCCGTACAACGCACGCAGACGCACGATGTCACCAAACTCGAGAGCATGCTCGGAGCAGGCTTCGACGCACGACGGAACAACGAGAGGGCCGACACCCGACACGGCGGATGACATCGAACCGTTGCAAGCATCGCACTTCATAGCACGACCATCGTCCGGATTGATTTTCGGAGCGCCGTAGGGACACTCCTCGACACAATTCCCGCACCCGCTGCATACGCTTTCGTCGAGAGAGACGAGACCGGTGCGGGCATCTTTGCGCAACGCACCGGTCGGGCAAACGGCCACACAGAGCGGAGCGCTGCACTCGTTACAGCTCAGGGAAAGGAAGTAGGTGAACAGCATGGTCGTGGTAGCGCCGTCCTCCGACTCCTCCCAAGCACCGCCTTCGTAAGACTCGACGCTCCTGAACGACAAAGACCGCGGGATACCGTGCTGGGCGCAGCAAGCCTCGACGCAGTCCTCGCATCCCGTGCAACGCAGTGCATCGAAGTGGAATCCGTACTGCACGCTTGCCCCTTCCGTCAGCAACGTTCCTATGGTAACGGCCAGGTGGGAATAGGAAAGCTGGCCATTTTTGGCAGGCGACAAACCGTCGCTCGGGCGTTGCTTCTCCGTTATCCTGCTGCTACCTTTCACCCCGCGAACCTTGTCAGAGGCAGAAAGCAGCCAACGCACCTGCCGGCGGAGCACCTGTTATACTGCACTGCGACGCACATCATGCGCGTCGAGATGCAACCGCCAGCCCGCGCACCTGCTTCCCCGAAGGAGTTCCGTGAACCTCGCAACCGTCGCATCCGCATTCAAGCCGAATGTCACCTCGCTCGGTTATGCGTTGTTTCTTGCGACGAACGCAGCCGGGGTCTGGGGCGGTGTGTTTCCGTTCCTTCCCATGGAGTTCCAAACTCCCGAGATCGTGTTCTGGTTCTTCCTTGCCCAGTCGCTGGTGTTTTCGGTGAGCTACTTTGCCAGTGCACTGGGCGTGTACTTCCTCCCCGGGCCCACGCGGCGCTTCATGGTCATACTGGCAAGCACGCCCTACTTCTTCGGCTGGTGCTGCCTTATTGTCGCCATCTACCTCGAAGGCCTCGCGCTGCCGATGGTCGTGGCAGGCGGCGGGCTTTTGGGATTGGGGTCGGCGGGGTTCTTTATGTTGTGGCAACGGCTGTTCGCCAGCCTCGATGCCGAGCGTGGCAACCGCGACCTTATAGCGGGGACCGTGTACGGAGCGCTGCTGTACTTCTCGCTGTACCTTATTCCCGTAGCCGTAACGTCCTTTTTGATCCCCTTGGTATTCCTGCCGCTATTCGGGCTTGCTATCGTTGTCAAAAGCCGCGAGATAGACCGCGACCAGCCTATGTTCGAGGACGTGCCGCGCGAGCACCCGAACGTATACCGCCGCGTCTTGCACGACTATTGGCGCAGTGCGCTTTGCGTGGGGGCGCTGGGCATCTGCACCGGCATCATGCGCTCGCTAGCCATAGGAGACCCCCAGGTAGGATCGCTGGTGAATGTGCTGTCGATGGTGGGTGCGCTCGTAGCAGCCGCTTCCATGCTGGCATTGTGGCAGTTCAAGAACTTGCGGCTGAACGTGGTGAGTGCCTACCGCGTCGTCTTCCCCTTCGTCATAACCTCGTTTCTGCTGCTGCCGTTCTTGGCAATGGAGTATGCGCAGTGGCTCGCCGCCGTCCTGTACGCCGTGTATAGCATGGCCATCATGCTGATGATGATCCAGTGCGCGCAGGCCTCGCGCGACCGCGGCATCAATCCCATCTTCATCTACGGGTTCTTCGCCGGCATCGTGTACGTGCTGCACGACGTGGGCTTCATCGGCGGCTCGTTTGCCGAAAAGATAATGATCACCGGAATCGAGCCCTTAGCCGTAGTGGCCCTGGTCGCGGTGTACCTGCTCGGGCTTATGTACTTCATCGGGCAAGGAGGGTTCCGCAAGATATTCCGCCGCTTCGATGCCGAGAGTATCGAGCTGGTCGCGCTGCGTCCCCGAGGACAACGCGATGACTCCCTCCGCGCCACCGGCTCGACGCGCCGCTACGCAGTAGAAAAGCTGTCGGAACCGTCGGAGCAACCCGAGGCAAGCGATGCTGCGCCCGCACCTGCACGCGCAGCGCGCCGCGAACGGTTCGATCAACATGCCGTCTACCAGGATCGCATCTCGAAACAAGCTGAGTTGTTGCGCCAGCACTACCGTCTCAGCGCACGCGAAACCGAAGTCATGGAACTTATCGCACGCGGCAACACCGTAGCGCGCATTGCCGAGGATCTGGTGGTATCCGAGAACACCATCCGCACCCACTCGAAACGCATCTACGCCAAGCTAGACATCCACAAAAAGCAAGAGCTGCTCGATCTCATGGATTCCTTCGACCCCAGCGAACTGGGAGGCTAGCCTTCCTGGCCATTGCACCGCCCTCCTCACAACAAATGGCCTGCCGGGCATTCCCCTCGACGCGAAGCCGCCTGAAGCCGCAAAGGCCGGAGAGCCGGCCATCCCCCGCAAGGCGATAGAAGCACCTGACCTCCATTCGAAGCAGGAAGTAATCGACCTGATAGAGCGCGACGAATAACCGTCAGGACGGCGGCGGGTGAGGGCAGCGGCGGGCGCGCTTAGTTTGTCACGTCTCCCGACTGGTTCAAGCTGATAGGCTCTCCCACGAACGTGGACGGAGCTTTGAGTAAGGTCTTGAAGAAGTCCTTCGTACGCGCCGGTATCTCGCGCAGGTCGTACTGGCTCTGCTTGCTGTATTCGCGGTAATCGCTCGGCACACCCACCGCCTCGAGCCCCAAGCCCTGCGCGGAATAGAGCGCACGGTACAGGTGATAGGTCTGGGTTGCCACGATAATGCGCCGAACACCAAACACGTTCTTCGCGCGATACATGCTCTCATAGGTAGAGAAGCCTGCATGGTCGCAGAAGATGTCCTCGCTGGGAACGCCCTGGGCAATGGCGTAGTCCTTCATAGCCTTGACCTCGTTGTACGATACGGTGCCGTTATCGCCGCTTACGATGATCTTGGGGGCAGCACCTGCCTGGTACAACGCGATGCCGTCATCCAGACGATCTTGCAGGATGCTCGACGGCGTCCCGTCGGCGAACACGGAGGCACCGAGCACCACCACGGCATCGGCTTGAAAAGCTGCCGCAACATCGGCGCTGACGATATCGTCTTTGGTCGTGATGATCGTGGCAAGGTTCGTGCCCGCAACGACCAGCACGGCCGCCACCACGCATCCGATCACGAATCCGACCATACGCCACAACCATCCATGTTTCTTCACTCGAGTCATAGCCATCGATAATAGCAAACGTCAAGGGAGGCGTTGCCTCCGCAACACAACCTGCCACAAAACTCACGGGCAAGTCCACAAACGCGTCGAACCAGCGAGGTTCGCCAGAGGCGAAGACGAGAAGTGCTCCGCCCAGGCAGACGGCACGCAACAGCAGCGCAAAACACCCGCCAAGGGCCCACCGCGCTGCGGCGACGGGCTGCACCGGACGGATACTACGGCAGGATGCAACGGTGGCCCGGCGTTGCGCTGCAACCGTTGCATGAGGTGCAACGCGGAACGGCCCTGGCGCCATCAGCCCATCGATTCACCAGTTCAGGCTCGCAGATAAGGGGTCGGCACAATCCGAAGCCGGCAATGCCGTCCTCGACGGCCAAACGCTCCATAACCTCGAAGTCACGGTTTCCTCCCGTCAGGATCACCGGCACTCCCTCCTCGCGGACAAGGCGCTTCGCATAGGGGGCGAAGAACGGCTGGCCTTGGAAGTCCTCCGGACAGCAGGCGCGCCATGCCCCGCTGACCTCGATAGCGTCGACTCCGTGCTGCACGAGAAGCTTCGCTGCCACCAGGCTGTCTTCCTCCGTCAGGCCTCCTGGAACGCCATCGGAGCTGTTCAGCTTTACCAGAAGCGGGAAATCAGGGCCAACGCAGCGGCGAATCGAGTCTACGACCTCGACAACGATGCGGGCCCTGTTCTCGATCGGACCGCCGTACTCGTCGGTCCGGCAATTCAGCAGGGGGCTCAAAAACTGGCTAAGCAGGTAGCCATGGGCAGCATGCACCTCTACGCCGTCAAACCCTGCGGCGCAAGCACGCTGGGCTGCGTCGGCGAAGGCCTCCACGAGCCTCTTGATAGCGGAGTGAGTCGCCTGGACAGGCACGATTCCCGTCTTCGGGTGAGGAATCGCCGACGGGCCGAGAATATGTTCGCTCGGAGGCTCAAGCCTGCTTGCCGATCCTCCGTACACGATCTGGGAGATCGCCTTGGCATCCAGTGCGTGAATAGCTTGCACCAAGGCACGGTACTCCGGCACAAACGAGTCATCGTAGATGCCCAGCATATGTGGATTGGGCTGCTCATCAGGGGTCACGTACGAATACCCCAGGATAATCGTGCCCACACCGCCCGCCGCCAGCTCTTCGCAAACCGCCGTTAACTCCGGCGTTACTCGGCCGTCTGCCGTCGCGAGGCCCTCGTACGTGGCCGCACGCACCAACCGGTTCTTTGCACGAAAAGAACCCAAGGACATCTCCTCGAACAGCACGTCCATTGCACCACCTTGCCTCCCACTGGAAACCGCGACCCTCATTATTCTAGATGAGCGGAGGTGAACGTCCATGCCCGTTTTGGAGTTGTTTG
>NZ_JAVWUP010000092.1:0-10467 GCF_036667095.1 Gordonibacter sp.
ATTTTGTGGGTGGTATGCCGAAGGCGGTATCTGAGTTCCGAGAAGGGGGAAACGATTACGCGCTTGCTCGTGCTGTGCAAAACGATTTACTTAATCAATACGATAAAGATTTTTCTAAGTATCCCAAAAAGGACGAGATAGAACGCATTCGGCTTGCGTTTGATTCCATTCCTGCTCATCTCGGAAGAGAAAACCATCGATTCGTTTTCGGGCGCATCGCAAAAGGGGCAAGGTCAAGAGATTATGAGATTGCGATCCAGTGGATTGTCGACTCTGGCTTGGCGACTCGGATCTATCGAGTGGACAAACTTGCTTCTCCTCTGAAATTTTACCGCGATTTGGCTGCCTTTAAGCTTTTTCTGCCCGACGTTGGATTGTTAGGTGCTGCAATGGGGGTCAGACCGGATGAGGTGTTGCTCTCGAATAAAGGGTTCGAAGAGTTCAAGGGCGCACTGACTGAACAGTACGTTTGCCAACAGCTCGTTGCTGCGGGCAATGCTCCTTTTTATTGGAGTGCTGACAAGGGTGGAAAGGCGGAAGTGGGCTTCGTTGTAGCTAAAGAGGGGAAAGTTGTCCCTCTTGAGGTGAAAGCAGAGGAAAACCTCCGCGCAAAGAGCTTGCGGGTGATATACGAAAAGACCGGGCTGCACGGGGTGCGTACATCCATGTCCGACTATCGGGAGCAAGATTGGATGACAAACGTACCGCTGTGGGCGATAGGGGCTTATTTCGCCACAAGCGAATAAACGGCAGGAGTATTGCCACCTGCTCCGCCACCCCCTTGCTGCGAATATGCTTGACCTTACCCTTTTTGACGGGTGTCACGGTGCGTTTTATCAGTTGCCGTGCAGCCGATCCTTGCTTTCGTGGTGTGTGCTGCGACGGGTGCGGTTACCGGTTAAAGGGTGGAATGCGATGCCATACTATGCCCGAATTCGACCGCACGAGCCATTGATGAAGGGTTAGCGAAGAAGCCCTCTGTAGAGGCCTTTTGCGCAGAAGGTGTCGCGTTTTGCGCGAGATTGTGCCTTTTTGGCAGGCGGGATAGGCGGGGCGGGCGAGGCAGGTTGCACCCCGCGTTGTTAGTGATCTTCCGCTTCCGGATTGAACAGGGTAAACCCGTTGCGCCCGCCGTCCTTTCGCTGATACAGGGCGTTGTCTGCTGCTTGGTAGAGCTCTTGGTAACAGGTGCGGGCCTGCGGTAGGACGGCAATGCCGATGCTACAGGTTATGGGCGGGGCTTCCGGCTCGGGCCTAATGGATCCGAGCGCGCCGAGGATGCGCTCAGCCGTGTGACAGACAGACTGAGTGTCGGTAACTTCGGGCAGGTAGACAAGGAACTCGTCGCCTCCGACGCGCCCCGCCAAATCGCTGCTTCGAATGCTGCTTTTGAGTGCGGCTGCAACTTCGGAGAGGACGAAGTCCCCGCAGAGATGGCCGTACTGGTCGTTAACGCCTTTGAAATGGTCCACATCGATGATCAGCAGGGCGTGGTATCCCCGGTCCTCGTCTTTGGCGATGCTGCCGCTTTTCATCCGTCGCTCTACCAGCAAATCGATAGTGGCCTTGTTGTAGATGCCGGTCAATGCGTCGTACTGGGTCTTCATGATCAGCGCTTGCCTCTGCCGTTTCTCTTCGTCGATATCCACGATTACTCCCACGGCCTTGAGGGGGCGACCGTCTACATCGTATTGGGCGGTGGCTCGGATGCGGCACCAGTAGTAGCGACCGGTCATGCTGCGGATACGGAACTCCGTCTCGGAGTAGGGGATGCCTGCGGCGGTGTCCTGCATGATCTTGACGAAGGCGGGCATATCCTCCGGATGGATGTTGCTCGACAACGGTATCTGCCCGCTGATGCCGCGCGAGATGGCCTCGTAGTCGAATCGTTTTTTCCAGTTGGGCGAGAACTTGAGCGTGTCTTTTCGGATGTCCCACTCAAAGATGATGTCGGTGGCCTGATCGGATATGATCTTGTGTCGTTCCAACGACAGACGTAGTTCTTCCTCTTGCTGTTTGCGTTGGGTGACGTCGATGAGCAGGCAGTAGAAGCACTGCCCGCCGCTGCCGTCGTCGATAAGCCTTCCTTTGTCCAAGACCCATATCGGCTGACCGTTCTTGCAAAGCACGCGGTACTCCAACTCCAAGTCGGGTCCTGCTGCAAGTTGCGCGTAGGTGGATTTCAGCATGTCGGCCCGATCGCCCGGGTAGACCATGTTGACGAATTTGCCGTCGAAGAGCTCCTCCACTTCTTCTTTGGTGTAGCC
The DNA here is from genome assembly GCF_036667095.1 of Gordonibacter sp. Taxonomy (NCBI): domain Bacteria; kingdom Bacillati; phylum Actinomycetota; class Coriobacteriia; order Eggerthellales; family Eggerthellaceae; genus Gordonibacter; species Gordonibacter sp. Next base: position 2,268 of record NZ_JAVWUP010000092.1, read on the forward strand.
GAACATGGAGAGGAACCCGTCGCTCATGGACAGCAGCGTCATGTCGGGGTCGTTGGCGCATTGGTGGGCGCCCCCGGGGATGTTCTTGGTCAGGTTGGTAAGCTGGCGCTCCCTCATGCTCAGTTCCGTGCGCAGGTTCCGGTATTCCCTCAGATGCCGTGAGAGTTCTTCGAGGTTCTGGTCCTCAAGGTAGACGGCGAGCAGCTTGCGCGCAAAGGCAAGCGTGTCCTGCTCGTTTTGCTCCTCTGGGTTCACGCAGTATTCCTTTCGAGGGGTCGCTCGCTGCGACGTGGGCCAGAGCGAGTCGGATGGGGCGGTGCCGGTGCGCCGTGCTCAAGGCCGAAACTGAACAATCCTATCAAGTCTAGCAAAGAAGGTGCTTTGGAGGGCTGCTTTTGGCGTAGAATGCCGTGTTTTGCGCGAGATTGCACGTTTGCTTGCCGCGGTAGGTTGTCTTCGATGGCGAGCAGGCGGTGCAGGGCTTGGGTTGCGTCGGGGGAATAACTCGGATCTCGACTGCGGAAGGGGCCCCTGCTCCCGCTTTCGGAACGAGGGGGTTGCAGCGGGAGGCTGGCAGGAAAGGGTGCCGGAACCCCTATTCGATCTGTGTGAATTTCTGCAAGAAACCCTTCGGTATTCAAAGTTTTTCTTGCGGGTCCTTGTTTGCCGTGTATACTTGCCCCCAACAACTTCATACGACGAAATGCGTTGACGAGGACAGTAGGGACGAATCCATCTTCAGAGAGCCGGCGGTGCTGTGAGCCGGTGTTGGACGGTCTGAACGCCACCTCCGAGCAGTTTGGCGCGAACGTTGCGCGTGTGCAACCGGACGACCTCCGGGCAGCGCGGAGCAAGTAGGCTGAGCCGGCGACTCCGTTATCGGTCTGATCGAGATTCCCGCCCTGCACATGAGTGCGGCGCGTCTTCTCCATCCTTCTGAGGTCCTGGTGCAGCTTATGCTTGCGGCGGGATTTTTTGTTTTCCGCACCAGAGGAGGTCGCTGTTTGTTCTCGCGCATGGCGCGAAGCAAGCTGAGGGCGCGGCTGTTCGCCCTAGCGGGTGGGCGGACTCGGAAGAAGAGAGGATCGGACATGCATATGCGAAGCGATGCCATCAAACGTGGGCCTGCGCGTGCTCCGCACCGCAGCTTGCTGAAAGCTGACGGCATCACCGACGAAGAACTGAAGCGGCCGCTCGTTGCCGTGTTCAACTCCCACAATGACATCATTCCCGGGCACAACAACCTCGACAAGATTGCCGAGGCCGTAAAGGCGGGCATCTATATGGCCGGCGGCGTGCCCTTCGAGCTGTCCACCATCGGCGTGTGCGACGGCATCGCCATGAACCACGACGGCATGCACTACTCGCTGGTGTCGCGCGAGGTCATTGCCGACTCGTTGGAATGCGCGGTGCAAGGGCACGCGTTCGACGCGCTGGTGTGCATTCCGAACTGCGACAAGATCGTGCCGGGTATGCTGCTGGGCGCTTTGCGGGTGAACATCCCTACCGTATTCGTGTCGGGCGGCCCGATGCTCGCCGGCAAGCAGCCGGGCGGGTGCGGCCCCACGACCGATCTGAACACGCTCTTCGACGGCGCTGCTGCCGTGCAAAACGGCAGCATGTCCGAAGACGAGCTGAAATACTACGAGGATACCGCCTGCCCTACGTGTGGCAGCTGCTCGGGCATGTTCACCGCCAACTCCATGAACTGCCTCACCGAAGCCCTAGGTATAGCGCTTCCCGGCAACGGCACCATTCCTGCCGTGTACTCCGAGCGCATCCGCCTGGCCAAGCATGCGGGCATGAAAGCGATGGAGCTGCTGGAACGGGGAGTCTGCGCCCGGGATATCGTCAGTGCCGCCGCCGTGCACAATGCCATGGCATGCGACATGGCATTCGGAGGTTCCACGAACACTGTGCTGCACCTTACGGCTATCGCACGGGAGGCGGGATGCGCCATCGATTTAGATGATTGGGAGGCGGCAAGTGCGGCTACGCCCCATCTGGTGAAGCTGCAACCCTCCGGGCCGCGTCCGCTGTCGGACTTGTACGAGGTTGGCGGCGTGGGCGTGGTGCTCGACGAGCTGAACCGCTTGGGGTGCATCGATCGCCGTGCCGTCACGTGCATGGGAGTAATGGGGGAATACCTGGACCAGCGTGCTGCACGCGGCCTGCGTGCCGATGGCGAGGTGTGCCGTACGTGCGACAACCCCTTCTCGCCGACGGGTGCTCTGAAGGTGCTCCACGGCAATCTGGCACCTGACGGCGCCATCGTCAAGAAGTCGGCCGTCGATCCGGCCATGCTTACCCATACGGGGCCGGCGCGCGTGTTCGGCAGCGAAGAGGCGGCCTGCGAGGCTATTAACGAAGGCTGCATTGTGGCGGGCGATGTCGTGGTCATCCGCTACGAGGGGCCACGCGGCGGTCCGGGCATGCGCGAGATGCTCACGCCCACCTCGTCCATCGTGGGTAGGGGCCTGGGCGCGAGCGTCGCGCTTATCACCGACGGGCGTTTCTCGGGTGCCACGAAGGGGCCGGCGGTGGGACATGTGAGTCCCGAAGCCGCTGCTGGCGGCCCGATCGCGCTGGTTGAGGAAGGCGATCTCGTTACGGTGGATATCGAGGGTGGCGTGCTCGCGCTCCATGTCGACGATGCCGAGTTGGAGCGCCGCCGCGTGGCTTGGAGGGCTCCGGCTCCGAAACACGACCACGGCGTGCTCGCGAAATACGCGAAGCTCGTCTCTTCAGCAGACAAGGGGGCGTACGTATCATGACCGACGACACGAAGCACTCGGCCGCAGCGCAGGCAACGGCCGACGGGCAGGCTTGCGAGGGCGGCACCAGCACTACAAAGGGCCAGCAGGCTGCGCGTCCAGCCGGTGTCACGGCCGCAGCAGCAGGCGCCTCCCGGGGCCTGGGCAGCAAGACCGAGAAGCAGGGCAGGCGTATGACCGGTGCCGAGGCCGTCGTGGCCTCGCTTGAGGCCGAGGGTGTCGACCTCCTCTTCGGCTATCCGGGCGGTCAGGCCATCAAGATGTACGACGCGCTGTTCGACTCGAAGCAGATAGCGCACGTGCTCTCGCGCCATGAGCAGGCAGCCGTGCACGAGGCCGACGGCTACGCACGGGCCACCGGCAACGTGGGCGTGGCCCTAGTTACCAGCGGACCTGGTGCCACGAACACGGTCACGGGCATTGCCACGGCCTTTATGGACAGCGTGCCGCTCGTGGTCATCACGGGTCAGGTTCCACGCGGGGTCATCGGCACCGACTCGTTCCAGGAGTCCGACATCGTGGGCATTACCATGCCGGTGGTGAAGCATAGCTACCTGCTGCAGACTACTGAGGAACTCACGCGCACGTTTCGCGAGGCGTTCCACATCGCCAAGACGGGGCGTCCGGGACCGGTGCTTATCGACGTGCCGTCCGACTTGGCCAGTGAAATGCTCGTCTTCGAGTATCCCGACGAGGTGAGCCTGCCGTCGTATAGGCCCACCTATCGCGGCAACGCCAAGCAGGTGCGCCAGGCCGCCGCGCGCATCGCCCAAGCCGAGCGCCCGGTGCTCTACGCCGGCGGCGGCCTTGTGTCGTCGGGCGCCTCGGGCGAACTGCGCGCACTGGCCGAGCATATGCAGATACCGGTGGTCACCACGCTTATGGGCAAGGGCGCATTCCCCGATTCGCATCCACTGAACCTGGGGCTGGTGGGCATGCACGGCTCGAAGTATGCGAACCTTGCCCTGACGGAAAGCGATCTGATCATTGCGGCCGGGGCGCGGTTCTCCGACCGTGTGACGGGGCGCCTCGACCAGTTCGCGCCGCATGCCGACGTCATTCACATCGATATCGACCCGGCCGAGATCGGCAAGGTGCGCGCCGCCCAAATACCCATCGTCGGCGACCTCAAGGGCGTGCTGGATGGTATCGTCTCCACGCTTCGGAAAGAGGGTGCCGAACCTGAGACGGCTGCCTGGATGAACCAGGTGGCCGAATGGCGGCGGCGCTACCCCTACTACCATCCCGACTTGAGCGAGCAGCCCGACGACATCGTTCCGGAAATCGCGCTCGAACAGCTTTCGGCCTTGCTCGATCCTGAGAAGAGCGTCGTTGTAACCGAGGTGGGCCAGCACCAGATGTGGGCGGCACAGCATATCAGCCGCGAACGCCCGCGTTCGTTCGTCTCGTCGGGCGGCCTGGGCACGATGGGCTTCGGTTTTCCGGCAGCGATAGGCGCGGCTATCGGATGTCCCGACAAAACGGTCGTTTGTGTGGCCGGCGACGGGTCGTTCCAGATGAACAGCCAGGAGATGGCGACGGCAGGTATCCATAACGTGCCGGTGAAGGTGCTGATCATGGACAACCGGTGCCTCGGCATGGTGCGCCAGTGGCAACGCCTGTTCTACGACGAGCGCTATTCCTCGACACTTCTGGATGCGAACCCCGATTTCGTGAAGCTGGCGGACGCTTATGGCTGGCAGGCGGCGCGCGTGGACCGTCCGGAAGATTTCGAGGCCGCTGTCGAGCACATGCTGGCAGCTGAAGGCCCCTACCTGCTCGATGTGGTCATCTCGCGCGATCAGAACGTCTATCCGATGGTGGCTCCGGGTGCGGGGCTCTCCGATGTCATCGGCGCCATCGACGTGGCAGTAGGTGCTGTGCGCACGGACACGCCCGCATCCGAGGCAAGCCGTGGGCAGGACATCGATGCGCGATCGGGCGCGAGCGTGAGAGGAGAGAGGCAATGAGGCATATCCTATCGGTGCTCGTGGAGAACAAGCCCGGCGTGCTGTCCCGGGTGACGGGGCTTATCTCGCGGCGCGGTTTCAACATCGAGTCGCTGTCGGTAGGCCCTACCGAGGATCCCACCATGTCGCGGGTCACGGCCATCGTGCTTGCCGACGCGGTTGCCTACGAGCAGATCACGAAGCAATTGCACAAGCTGATCAGCGTACATAAGATCAGCGACCTGACCAACGACAACGCCATCGAGCGCGAGCTGGTGCTGTTCAAGGTGAATGCCGCCCCCGAGCGCCGCAGTGAGATCATCGAGATAGCCAACGTGTTTCGCGCGAAGATCGTCGACGTGGGCAAAAGCTCGCTGACCATTGAGGCCACGGGCGACGAGAGTAAGCTCAAAGGCATGGAGGACCTTTTCCGCGCCTACGGCATCAAGGAGATAACCCGCACGGGTAAGATCGCCATGTCGCGCAACAGCAAAGATTAGCAATCGCGCCGCAACGTCGGCTTGCCCGGCGTCCGGCAGAACGACGGAACATCAACGAAAGGAAACCAACAATGGCCGTCACGATCTATCACGAGAACGATGCGAACCCAGAGCTTATCAAGGCTCGGAAAATAGCCATCATCGGTTACGGCAGCCAAGGTCACGCCCATGCGCTCAACCTGAAAGACTCGGGTTGCGATGTGCGCGTGGGCCTGCGCGCAGGCTCGAAATCGCGTGCGGCTGCCGAGGCGGCCGGGCTTGCGGTCATGGACGTGGCCGAGGCTGCCGAGGAAGCAGACTTCATCATGATCCTCACGCCTGACGAGACCCAGGCTGCCACTTACGAGGCCGACATCGCCCCGTACCTGAAGGTCGGCGACACGCTCGCGTTCGCCCATGGCTTCAACGTGCACTATGGCTACATCGCGGTACCCGCAGACATTGACGTGGTCATGATCGCGCCGAAGGGTCCGGGCCACATGGTGCGCCGCGTGTTCACCGAGGGCGCGGGTGTGCCATGCCTTATCTGCGTGAATCAGGATGCTTCCGGCCAGGCGAAGGACGTGGCGCTGTCTTACGCGTGGGGTGTCGGCGGCACCCGTGCGGGTGTTATCGAGACCACGTTCAAGAACGAAACCGAAACCGACCTGTTCGGCGAGCAAGCCGTGCTCTGCGGTGGCGTGACGGCGCTGATCAACGCTGGTTTCGAAACGCTTGTCGAGGCGGGCTACCCGCCCGAGATGGCGTATTTCGAGTGCTTCCACGAGATGAAGCTCATCGTGGATCTAATGTATGAGGGCGGCATGTCCAATATGCGCTACTCGGTGTCGAACACGGCCGAATACGGCGACTACTATGCGGGGCCGCAGGTGGTTACGCCCGAGACGAAGCAGGCCATGAAGGTCGTTTTGGAGCGTATCCAGGACGGCTCGTTTGCCCGCGAGTTCATGGAAGATTCGAAAAACGGCCAAGCGTGGCTCAAGCAGCAGCGCATGGAGCACGGCAACGCCCTTATCGAGGAAGTGGGCATGAACATCCGCTCTCTGTTCCGCTTCGCACGTCGCTAAACATTCGTAGGCGGCAAAACGGGCGATGGTATCTCGTTGGATGCCATCGCCCGTTTGGGATACGCCTGCAGCGCGCCTTGCGCCGCTGCGTTTTGCCTGCCAGCTGAAAACGCAGCTCTACAGGCGGTTTTCCTTCTTGATGTTGTTCGCCAAGATGACGCAGACCACGGGGAGCACCAGGCCGAGCAGCGAGCTGAAGATGGTGCCTGCATCCATGGATCCGTTCATGAAGTTCCCCAGTACCACGAGCGCGGCGAACACCACGCCGATGATCGCCAGCACGAAGAACACCCCGATTTTGCTCGGGTCGTTGGCGCCGCGTAGGCCGAAGATGCCGATGACCAGATCGACGATGCTGCCGATGAGTGTGATGATGCCCATGGCTGCCAAAAGGCCGCCAGCAACCATCGCGTCGTTTGAGTTTGCTGTTCCCAGCACGCTTCCGCCGAGGGTTGTGAGCAGGGAGAACAGGATTCCCAACGATGCGAAGACGATCATGATGATGGAGATGACTTTAAGGGCTTTTTGGGAACTGCTTTTTTGCATGAGAACATCCTTTCTCGGGAATAACGATAGGAAAAGTATACCAGAAACCCAAGGTGATGTGCGCGAAGGGCGGGTTTCGGCTCTTTACGCCGTCTTGTTCAACCTATCGTCCAACCTCTGTCCAACACCTGTCCAACCCTTGTTCAACCTATCGTCCAACCCCTGTCTAACCCTTGTTCAACCTACCGTTCAACTTCTGTCCAACCTTGCTCAAATCATGGCGCTTCGACCGCTTGCCTCTGACGAGTGCGGTTTCGCTCTATTATGTTCGGGTGAGAAAAGCCGTGGCGCTAGAATGCTTTGGTCGAACAAAGCTCTGCGCCGCGTCTGCCGAACAAGGGGTGCTTTGAACCTTGCCGAAGCCGAATCGATTGTTTTCCCGGCAAGCGAAGGCGCGAGAGCGGGATGCACAGGAGAAAGGACTGGTGACTGCCGTCATGGCAAAAAAGGTACTGGTGGCTGAGAATCTGGCCGATGCGGGTCTTGCGATCCTCAGGGGCAAAGGATACGAGGTTGACGTAAAATTGGATATGACGCCCGAGGAGCTGGTGGCGGCCATTCCGGAGTACGCAGCGCTTATCGTACGCTCTGCCACCAAAGTGGATCGCGCGGTCATCGAGGCCGGGGAGCGCCTGCGCATCATCGGTCGCGCTGGCGTGGGCGTGGATAACGTCGATGTGGATGCCGCCACCGAACGCGGCGTCATCGTGTGCAACGCGCCTACTTCCAACATCGTGTCTGCCGCCGAACAGACCATGGGATTGATCCTCGCCTGTGCCCGCAAGACGCCGCAGGCGAACGCCTCCATGCATGCAGGCAAGTGGGAGCGCGGCAAGTTCACCGGTATCGAGCTGTACGAGAAGACGCTGGCCATCTTCGGCTTGGGTCGTATCGGAGGGCTGGTTGCCGAGCGTGCCCGCGCCTTCGGCATGAAGTTGGTGGGTTATGACCCCTACTGCAGTCCTGAGCGTGCGGAGCAGCTGGGCGTAACGCTGTACGAGGACGTGGATGCCATCGTGCCGCTGGCCGATTTTATCACCGTCCATTTGCCTAAGACCAAAGAGACCATTGGCATGTTCGGCCCCGACCAGTACGCCCGCATGAAGGACGGCGTCGTGCTGGTGAATGCAGCGCGCGGCGGCATCTACGACGTGAAGTCCCTGGCCGATTTCCTGGCTGCCGGCAAGATCGGTGCGGTAGGCATGGACGTGTGGGAAAGCGAGCCGTGCACGGACAGTCCTCTGCACGAGTTCGACAACGCCATTCTCACGCCGCATCTGGGTGCTTCCACGAAAGAGGCGCAGCTGCGTGCAGGCGTGCAAACGGCCGAAGCCGTGGCGGCGGGCCTTGCGGGCTCCATCGTG
>NZ_JAVWUP010000093.1:0-10190 GCF_036667095.1 Gordonibacter sp.
TTGTCTGCGTGAGGTGTTTGGGGAAGGCGTGTACCGCATTGGCGATGACGAGTTTTGTGCTGTTGTCGAGAAGGTGGATTACAAAGAGTTCGCCGAGCTGGTTGAGCGCGCCGCGCAGCGCTTTCTTGACGAGGGGCTTCCTGCTTCCTTGGGCCCGGCATGGCGCGAGAGGTGCGTGAACGCGGAAAGCTTGCTCGATTTGGCTGGCGACCGTATGCGCAACGCAAAACGCGGAAGGCATCGTGCGACCGACTTGGGAGTTGATCTGGCATCCGATGCTGCGGTCAGTAATCTTCTGCGCCCGGGCGGTGCCCGGGAGGCCGTTCGGGCCGGCTTGTTCACGATCTACCTTATGCCGCAGGCCTCCAGTGCAACGGGCGAGATCGTCGGCGCGGAAGCGTTGATCCGCTTCCGCAACCAAGAACGCAAGCTGCAAGCACTGCCATCGTCGTTCATCCCGGCCCTTGAGGATATGGGCGAGATATCGTCTATCGATTTCTTTGCGCTGTCGGAGGCGTGCGCGACGGTTTCGCGCTGGCAGCAAGAAGGGCGCACGGTGGTGCCGATTGCGGTCAATTTCTCCCGACGCACCATTGTCGACAAGGGGTTTGCCGAGCGCGTCGCCGAGGTGGTTGCATCGTACGATGTCGATCCGTGGTTCATAGAAATCGAGATTACGGAGTCGGCTCGCGAAGACGACAGCGCACTGCTTCGTCGGGTTGCCGATGGACTCAGGAGCGGTGGATTCCGTGTTGCCATCGACGATTTCGGGGTCGAGAACGCCAACTTCGCCCTCTTTACTCAGCTGATGTTCAACGTGCTGAAGATAGACAAGTCGCTGGTTTGGGGTCTCGGTTCCGAGAGGCATACGATGAAGATTATCCGCGGGTTGGTAAATCTGTGCGACGATTTGGGCATTGAAACGGTTGCCGAAGGCATCGAGACCGAAGAGCAGTACCGCGCACTTCGCGAAGCGGGTTGCACGCGGGCCCAGGGATACCGCCTCGGCAAGCCGCAGCCGATCGACGAATTCGAGCGGAGGTTTTTCACCTAATGGATGCTTCTCGGATAGGCATCATCTTCGACTGTGATGGCACGCTGCTGGATTCGATGGGCGCGTGGCTCGAAGTCGAAGATGAGTTGGCACGGCGTGCCGGCATACAGTTGACGCGTGCGGAATCCGACTTGCTCACTACACTCACTATTCCTGAGGCAGGCGATTTCTTCCATGAGCGCTGCGGCCTGGGGTCGTGCGGTTCCGACGCCGTGCTTATGATGGACGAGCTTATGCTGGACTACTACCGTACGCGCGCAATCGAGCGGCCCGGTGCGCTGGCGTTCGTGCGCGGCCTTGCCGAGCGCGGCGTGCGCATGAGTGTTGCCTCCTCCAGTCCGCAGCCGTACTTGCAGGCAGGATTGGCCCTGACCGGGTTTGCGCCCTACCTCGACCATATCGTGTCGGTCGACGATGTGGGCAGGTCGAAGCGCGAGCCTGCCGTCTATGACTATACGCGCGACCTTATGGGTACACCCCTGGAAACTACCTGGGGTTTTGAGGACTCAGCCTACGCACTGCGTACCCTGCGCGGTGCCCGCTACCGCACGGTGGGCATCTACGACAACGACCTCTCCGGCACGTTCGAGGAGCTGGCGGCCTTGTCCGATCATGCTATCAAGAGCTTTGAGGAGCTTGATAGCGGGGCGTTTCCCCGGTAGATTTGAGGTGCAGCGTCCGGTTAACCAGGCAGTTCGCGCGCATTTTGTCTTTGGGAATAGGCTGAAGTGCTTTTATCAGGAGAGTGCTTCGAACAGGTCGCGGTACTCATCGACCGCTTTGTTGTAGGCATCTAGGTACCTAGATTTGTTCTCGCCGTTCAAGGGCGGGTCGATGGGGACGATCTTCACGTAAGGTTTGCTTCCTTTGATGACCGTTACCTCGACGTTGTCCTCATGCACGCGTTTTGCAATGGTCGGAAATTGCGCGCGGGCTTCCGATGCCTTAACCGTGAGGGGCATGGCGATTCCTCCTTTCGCTTCTAGGCGATTAACTATGCTGATATAGAGAATTAACCGTCTGAATCTATGGAGCTTCGGGAGGTTCGGGAGGTTCGGGAAGGGAGGGCTTGGGGATAGCTGTCAGCTAGTCCCACGGCTCGCGCTCGAAGAGCGGCGGTTCCTCGCGGCGGTCGGAGTAAGGGTCGTAGCCGTCGTCGTCCTCGTGGGCGGCGCGGAGGAAAGGGTCTGCTGGCGGCAGTGCCCCCTCGGAGCGCTCGCTGTCGGCGGTTGCCGCTATCGGCGTGACCGTGGGCCGCAGGGTGTAGCGCTTGTGCGGCGCGCGCGGAGAAGCCGGGTTGCTCTCGTCTTCTCCGCGCAGCGCGTTCGGTTCCTCAGGCATCTTCGCCGGTTCCTGCCTTTTCCAAATCGTAGGGCGTGGTCTGGTAGACATAATAGTTCAACCAGTTGGTGTAGAGAAGCTGCGCATGGGCTCTCCAGGTGACCAACGGCTTTTGCGTGGGGTCGTCGGCGGGGAAGTAGTGCTGCGGCAGCGCGGGGCTGATGCCCTTTGCGGCATCGCGCTCGTATTCCTTCATCAGCGTGTCGCGGTCGTATTCGGGGTGGCCGAATGCGAAGAAGTGCCGGCTGTCGGTGCTTTTGGCGAGGTAGACGCCGGCTTCGTCGGATACGGCTATCAACTCGAGATCGGGGTGTGCCTCGATATCTTCGGCCCGCACTTCGGTGTAGCGCGAATGCGGTGCCCAGAAGCAGTCGTTGAAACCGCGCGCGAGGGGCGATGAGGGCTTGTTCACCCGGTGCTCGAACACGCCGAACATCTTGGCAGGCAGCTCGTGCTTTGCCACGCCGTAATGGTAGTAGATGCCGGCTTGGGCGCCCCAGCAGATATGGAATACGGAATGCACGTTCGTCTTCGACCAGGCCATGATATCGCACAGCTCGCCCCAGTAGTCCACCTCTTCGAAGTCCAGCAGTTCCACGGGCGCGCCGGTGATGATCATGCCGTCGAAATGCTGGTCTTTGATGTCGTCGAACGTGGTGTAGAACGTCTCGAGATGCTGCGCGGTCACGTTCTTGGCATCGTGGCTCGCGGCCTGCAGCAGCTCGATCTCTATTTGCAACGGCGTGTTCGACAGCTTGCGCATGATCTGCGTCTCAGTGACGATCTTGGTAGGCATGAGGTTCAGCAGCACCAGCTTCAGCGGACGGATGTCCTGGTGCATGGCGCGCCTCTCCGTCATGACGAAGATGTTCTCGCTTTCGAGGACGTCGGTGGCGGGCAGGGAGTCGGGGATTCTGATGGGCATGGTGAACCTCGCCTGTTCGATGGGTCGTTTCGTCCGTTGGTGCGGCGCTTGGGTCTCTCGCAGGGCTGCTTGCTCTATGATACCTAATATTCCGATAACTTGATTATCTTGAAAAACGGTAACTTATTATCGGAAAGAGACCGCTACCGAAGGGGAAACCGTGATGGCTATAATGTTTCGATCCAAAAGGTATGTACCGATGCTTTCGGCAAGGAGCCGCCATGAGCGAGTCTATCAGCACCACCTGCGTGCAGGGCGGGTATCGTCCCCAAGACGGTGAGCCCCGTCAGATTCCCATCTACCAGTCCACCACCTGGAAATTCGATTCGAGCGAGCATATGGGACGGCTGTTCGATCTGGAGGAATCGGGCTACTTCTACTCGCGGCTGGCAAACCCCACGAACGATTTCGTTGCGGCGAAGATCGCCGAGCTCGAGGGCGGCGCGGCGGCCATGCTCACGTCGTCGGGCCAGGCGGCAAACTTCTTCGCGGTGTTCAACATTGCGGGATGCGGCGATCATGTGGTGGCCTTGTCCGCCCTTTACGGCGGTACCTACAACTTGTTCGCCGTGACCATGAAGCGCATGGGCGTGGAATTCACCTTCGTGGCGCCTGATTGCACCGACGAGGAACTCGAGGCAGCCTTCCGCCCGAATACGAAAGCCGTGTTCGGCGAAACGATTGCGAACCCGGCACTGGCAGTGCTGGACATCGAGCGCTTTGCTGTGGCTGCGCATGCGCATGGGGTGCCGCTGATCGTAGACAACACGTTCCCCACGCCGGTGAACTGCCGTCCTATCGAATGGGGTGCCGACATAGTGACGCATTCCACCACCAAGTACATGGACGGGCACGGGGCCAGTGTGGGCGGCGCTCTCGTGGATGCGGGTCGTTTCGACTGGTTCGCTCATGCCGACAAGTTCCCCGGCCTGACCACCCCTGATGACAGCTATCATGGCGTCGTGTACGCCGAGCGCTTCGGCTTGGGCGGTGCCTTCATCACCAAGGCGACAGCCCAGCTTATGCGCGATTTCGGTTGCAGTCAATCGCCGCAGAGCGCCTACCTGATAAACCTGGGCTTGGAAAGCCTGCACCTGCGCATGGCCCAGCACAACAAGAGCGGCTTGGCACTGGCGCAGTACCTCTCCCAGCATCCCCAGGTGGCATGGGTTCGCTATCCTGGTCTGGAAGGCGATGGGTCTTACGAGTTGGCGCAGAAGTACCTGACGGGCGGCGCGAGCGGGGTGGTCAGCTTCGGGGTGGCCGGTGGTCGCGAGGCGGCCGAGACGTTTATGGGCGGCTTGAAGCTCGCTCAGATTGCCACGCATGTAGCCGATGCGCGTACCTGCGTGCTGCATCCGGCGAATGCGACGCACCGTCAGATGAACGATGCCGAGCTGGCGGCTGCCGGCATCACCCCCGATCTCATTCGCCTTTCGTGCGGCATCGAGGACACAGCCGACCTGATAGCCGACATCGACCAAGCGCTTGCAGCGGTGTAGTCTGAGCCTCTTGCACATAAGATCGACGAGACGGCGCTGTTTTCCCGAGGAGGGGAAGCGGCGCCGTCTCGCGTCGTATGCGCTGGTGCGCCAAGGAATCTCTGGCATACAGGTATGCTTTCTGCCATGGTAAAAACTTTCTAGTCATTTCTCTAACCCTTGAAAAGCTGCGGTTAACTTGCGAACATGAACGAACGAGGGAGAGGGAGAATAAGGTCATGGAAAAGCAACTCATGGCCGACGACAATTCGCTGCTGGGGCGCGTCTTTTCGCTGGTGTCGCGGGAGGCGCAAACGCTCGAATCGCTTTCGTCGGCGATGGACGTATCCTTAGAAGATATGTCCATCTACTGGGTTATGGTCAACAAGCTGCGCAGAAGCCAAGGGCACAGCTTGCCTGTTCCGCCCGATATGGCTTTGCCGGAGGGCGCGTGCGGCCTGCGGCGTACCGTGGGCGGCTGGTATGCAATGACGTGGCGTTTGGGCAAGCTGCTTGAAGGGCTCCAGCTCAGCGAGAGCCTTGCCGTCCATTACGAGCGCATCCTTACCGAGCCTGAGGGTGGGCACTACGAATTGAACCTGGCGGCCAACGAGGTGGTTTTGGCGGCTCGGCTGGAGAATCCGACGCTCGATGTCGCCCAGATGAAGAGGATATGCGTCCAAGCGTGCGAGCCGTCAAGCGGCAGCGAGCTTTTGGTGTCCAACGCGGGAAAGATACTCCTGAGCATCGAAAATTATCGCGATCGGCCGATCACTGCGCATTTTATCGAAAGCCTTTATGCGAGGCTTGTCGAGGGAATCTCGATAAGGGAGGCGCACGAGGCGGAGGGGCGAGGGGCTGATACGGTAGACGGCCTGCGCAACAAGGCCTTGGGGTCCTTCTGCGCAAGCCTTTGGCCGCGGGGGGCAGACAACACTGGTTTAGGCGATCCTTTCGTCGGCGTTTGCGGCGGCAGCGTTTGCGGCAACCATACCGTCATCGATGCCCTCATCGCCTTGCATTTTTTCAAGACGTTTCGTCTGTTTCCTGCGGGGAACGACGTGTTCGCCTACCTGATGTACTTCCTGGTGCTGCATCGTGCGGGCTACCATTTTTTGGCGCATGTTCCCGTTGTGGAGCTGATGTACGCAGGCAAGGCATGCGACACCCCGGGCCGTTGTCTCCCCTGCGAGCCGGGGGATCTGGCCGTCGAATGCGACGGGTACCACGATTGGACACGGTTTTTCGAGTGCGCCGTGGAGCTTTTGGCTGGCGAGCAGAACCGCCTGGTGTCAAAGCTTGATGGCATGAGCCGCCGACGCGAGCGCTTCCGCGCCATCATCGATGCCGACGAAAGCCTGAACTTCCGGCAACGGGAAGTGCTGCTGGAGGCCATCTTGCACAGCAATGCCGAGTTTACGTACGCTATTCACGTGCGGCGCTACGACGTGTCCTATCCCTGCGCTCGCAGCGACTTCGCCCGGCTTTTGGATACCGGCTTCCTCCGCCAGCATGATGACGGGATACGGCACTTCTTCGTGGCTTCCGAGAATTTTAACCAGCTGTTCCTTGTTTACTTGAAGGAACACTGCAACCAGGCTTTTTACCAATATTATCACGAAGACGGCACCCTGCGCGACGAGTATAAAAGTGCCGGCGATGTCGTCTGCGCCTACAACGAGAGCGTCGGCTTCTACGAGAAATCGCTGTTGGACAAAACCTATATCGAACATTACGACTTCCGCCGCACGTCCATTGCCGATTGCGATGGACCGCGCACGCACAGCTGGCTGAAGGATGGTATCGAACCTGCTTGACGCGTTGTCCGGCAACGAAGGACTTGCGTCCGGCGTCGCGCTTGTTGAAATGCAGGAAGGGACCAAGGAGAAAGGAGTATCGGGTAATCCGTTTTCTCACTATCAAAGGAGGGATCAATGAAAGACAACACGAACGAATACGCGTCGGAGCATCCTCGTCGTAGGACGAAGCTGATGGTGGCGCTCCTTGCAGTCACCCTTGTTGCTTCGTTTGCCGTTTGGGGGTGCGCTCCCAAGGCGTCTGAGGCTCCGAAAACTGACACGGGGACCGAAAGCAAGGCGAGCGGCGACAAGGCTGCATCAGACGCATCGAGCACCGACGAACTGGCCGCGTACAGCGGGTTCCCCACGGAAGGCCGCTTTATCGACGGCATCGCGTCGCTGCCCGGGTTCTATCGCCATGCCGACGAAGATGCTGAGAACGCCACAGCTGAAGCACCCCGCCGCTACACCGACCGCAACGGATTCACGGTGCAGCCGGTTCCGTCCGACGAGCTGGGCTGGAACAACACCTACCTCGACGCCGACAACCGTGGGTGTACCTCGTGCCATACGCTTGAGAGTGCGCTGATGGGCCTACCTACCTACCATCGCCTCATTTTCATGGGCTATCCGGCCGAGCAAAGCTATCAGAACTGCATCGCGTGCCACTCCGAGTCGTATTCAGACGATCCGCTGGCCGATCCTATCCACACGCTGCACATGAACAGCACCATGTTCACTAAGGACGACAACGGCAACTGCCAGTCTTGCCACTACATCGATTCGCGTACCGGTGTGTTCGAGCGTTGGGATGAAGTGAAGTACAGCGTGTTCAAGGGCTACACCGACCTCGCGTCCGATGAGGCCAAGCCGTCCATCAGTTACGACCAGACCACTATTACGCCGGCTGAGAACCGCTTCTTCAAGACGGTTAAGGACGAGCCTGCCGAGTGGCTGACCGATGACACGAAAGTGGACAAGTCCATCTATGAGAACTGGGTCGTCTCCATCGACGGCGAATGCGAGAACCCTGTCGAGATGACGCTTCCCGAAATGGAGAAGCAGTTCGGCACCGTGAAGCAGGTCATGAAGATGGACTGCACCATCAACGGTGTCGGTCAAGCCACCATCATGCAGAGCGAGGTTGAGGGCATTCCTGTAGCGAAGATCATCGAGTACGCCAAGCCCAAGGCCGGTGCCAACATCCTCAGCCCCATCAGCGGCGACGGCTACGACTATGCCCAGATGAGCCTGCAATGGCTGATCGACAACGAAGCGGTCATCGTTACCAAGATGGATGGCGAGCTACTGCCTCCGTCGCAGGGCTATCCTTGCATGATCTGGGTGAACAAGACCTCAGGCGGCAACTTCACGAAGCGTATCTCGAACCTCACGTTCATGACGAAGCCTGCCGACAAGCTGGACTCCCAGCTCTACGTGGGTCAGTTCACCGACGACCGCACGAGCGAAATATACTCCAAGCCCAACAGCGGCGTGCTGAACTACCCCACCGGTGTGGTGCTGACGGGCGACGAGGCCAAGACCGTGCATCTGGAGGGCTTTGCCGACGCATGGGACGAGCCCATCAAGAAGATGGAGTTCTCGTTCGACCAGGGCAAAACTTGGACCACGCTGGACACGCCCAGCAACAACGCCGACTTCTGGACCTACTGGCGCATGGACTTCACGCCGCCGGCCCCGGGCGCTTACCTGTTGAATATCCGCACCACCAGCATCACGCCTGAGGGTGCCGACCGCGTGTGCCAGTACAACACCCAGTTCATGTTCACGGTAGAGTAGAGGAGGGAATACATATGAAAGCAACGACGAAATACGGTCGAGGCGCCCTCTCTGCCGTCGCCGGCCTGACCATGATGGCCTCTATGGCCGCAGCTCCCGCTTTGGCGAACCCGGCTCCGTCCGACAAAGCAGAGGCGAGTGGAACCGAGGCCAAGGCGCAGAGCACGACGGTGCAGAACACGCAGGTCAAAGTTGCCGAGGTCGCAGGAGAGTTTTCCTTCGATCAGGGTAATCTAACGCCGAACGAAGTAATCAAGAACTTCTTCCAGCGTGCGACGCAAGCCTTGTGCGGTGCGACCACCAACCTTGAGGTGGACAATCCGCTCGAGTGGAAGCTTTCGGTTGCGGGCGACGTTGACCAGGAGTTCACGGCCTCGGTGGGCGAGCTTGCCAGCGAGGAATCGGTCAACAAGGTGATGGGCTGCACCTGCGGTGGGAATCCTGCCGGCGGGCGCGCCACCATTACGGCCGACGTCAAGGGCATTCCCGTCGATCATCTGCTCAATCGGGCCGGTATGGCGTCGGGAGCGAACACGATCACGTTTGTCTCCGCTGACGGCACCAGCGTGGCGTTCCCGCTTGGGTACGTCATCGGCCGCCATGCGGTGCTGAGCTATGAGATCAACGACGAGGACCTGTCGGCATCGGTTGGCGGAAACAACCAGCTCTGGATGACGAAGACGCCGGCGAACTATTTCGTGCGCGACGTTGTTCGGATCGTCGTTTCTACCGAGGACGAGGTTCCTGCTGCGCCCGGCGCGAACGACGAGCATCCCAACAGCCCCAACGCGGGCGTGTTGGCCGCCACGCAAGGATAGGACGGACCGTGATTGCTCCCCAGCAGGTCGAAGTGGGCAAGCCTATTACGTTCAGCGGTTACGCTGAAGACTTTGGCAAGCAGATCGTGTCGGTTCAGTTTTCGCTGGACAACGGCGAGAACTGGACCACCTACGACGTGTCCGATTCTGCCTGCGAGCTTTCGGTGCAATGGACGTTCACCTATACGCCTGAAACCCCCGGCTCTTACTGCTTGCTGGTGCGCTCGATCAACAGCGACGGACGGGCAAGCCCCGAAGCCGACCTAGCAGAGTTCACGGCATCTTAAGCTCCGATGCCTTGACGCGATGGCCCAGGAAACTCCCTCTCCTGGGCCATTTTGTTGCCTGGGTGTGGCCAAACAGCAAAAGCGGCAACGAACAAGCGAGGACGACATTAGGGCGGCCGCTCGTTTTCAGGTCAACAAATAGTTGTACCTCAAAGGACGATCTTCTGCGCTTTCTCAGCTTGTATACTGTGAGCAGTTCGCGATTTCCGACCTAAGGAGGAGGATGCCCGATGGATATTAAAGCAATTGCGGAGCAGGTGATGGGTGCGCTGGGCGAGGCGCCGGAGAAGATCCATGAGCTCATAGCCGACCCAAAGGGCGTCATTGAGCAGATTACCGGGCATACCCTTGAAGAAGGTCAGATCGGCGAGGTGGTAGAGCACATCAAGACGCAAATCAGCGAAGGTGCCGCCAACTTCGATCTGAGTGCTATCGGCGATCAGCTGGGTGGCTTGTTCGGCGAAGGTTCGCCGCTGGGCGGCATCGGCGATGCTCTGGGTGACTTGTTCGGCAAGAAGTAGAGCGCGCGGCACGGTAACCGCTTTTGCAGAGGCGCGGGCAGCGGAGGGAAACCTTCGTGTCCGCGCCTTTCCGTTTTTCGGGCAGTGCGGTGCAGCGGTGGCGGACGTGTGGTGCGGCGATGAAAAATGCCGCACGATTGGAATCATGCGGCATTGGTGTGGTG